>JACCYC010000192.1 GCA_013696665.1 Burkholderiaceae bacterium
CGTATCGCAAGGATTGATCACCACTGCGGCTGCGCTTGCCGTGATGCTTGGCGCCGATGTCGGCACCGCGCTGATGGTCCAGTTCTTTTCGCTCAATCTGGCATGGCTGGCACCGCTGTTGATCGTCTCGGGCGTCGTTGTGTACCTGTCGAAAAAGAACGAGCGCGCCGGACAGATTGGCAAGATCGTGCTTGGCCTTGGCGTGATGATCCTGGCGCTGCAAATGGTGACAGCGGCCACCGCACCGCTGACGCAAGCATCGGGCGTTCGAGTTATGTTCGCTCAGCTTTCCGGCGACTTGTTGCTCGATGTGCTGATCGGCGCGTTGCTCGTCGTCGTTTCGTACTCGAGCCTCGCCGTCGTACTGCTGGTAGCGACGCTGTCGGCTACGCATGTACTGCCAATCCACGTGGCGCTTCCAATCGTGCTCGGGGCCAATCTCGGTAGCGGTTTGCTCGCACTGTTGACGACCTGGAAGGCCGACGCGGTAGCGCGCCGCGTACCGCTTGGAAATTTTCTCTTCAAGGCTGCCGGTGTTGCGCTCGCTGTGCTTGCGTTGCCGTTGATCACTCCTTATCTGCTGCAGGTGCAGGATGACCCGCAGCAACTGGTCGTGCAGTTCCACCTGCTGTTCAACCTTGCACTCGCGCTCGTTTTCATTCGATTCACCGAACGCTTTGCGTCGATCACCGAGCGCTGGCTGCCTGCGCCGCCGGTCACCAACCTCGTTGGCCAGCCGAAATACCTGGACCCGATAGCGCTGGGCACGCCCGCGCTTGCGCTCGGCAACGCGGCGCGCGAGACGATTCGGTTGGCCGACATCGTGCACGAAATGCTGACCGGTCTGATCACGGTGCTCAAGACGAACAACCTGCCGTTCGCCGAAGCGCTGCGGCGCAAGGACGACGAAATCGACCGCTTGTATTCGGCGATCAAGCGCTATCTGGCGCAGGTGAGCCGCGAAGCGCTGGAAGCCAATGAAGCACGGCGCTGGACCGAGATCATTCAATTTACGATCAACCTCGAACATGTGGGCGACATCATCGAGCGCCTGCTGCTCGACATCGGTCAGCGCAAAATTCAACACAATCTTTCGTTCTCTGAAGCGGGCATGGTCGAGCTCGAAGACCTGCACACGCGTCTAACCGCCAACCTGCAGCTTTCTGTCGCGGTATTTTTAAACGGCGACCTGAAGTCCGCGCACCAACTCATCGCCGAGAAAGTTGCGTTCCGCGAGCTTGAGTTACGTTACGCTGACCATCACTTGCGGCGGCTGTTCGAGAACACCCAGCGGTCGTTGGAGACAAGCTCGTTGCACCTCGATTTGTTGTCGGATTTCAAGCGCATTAACTCGCTGATCTGCTCGGTCTCGTACCCGATTCTGGAATCAGCCGGCGTCCTGGCCAAGACGCGTGTAATCAGCGAGCCGGCAGGCTTGTTCAATAGCAAGCAGTCGACGGTGATATAGGCGCTGCATGGCGCTGAAGCTGGACGACCTCGAGCCGCTGTTCACAAAGCACGGTGCGCGCATGTACGCCGGCGAGCCCGTCACTCAGCTGCAGCACGCACTTCAGTCAGCGCAACGCGCCGAGCAAAGCGGCGCCGATGCCGCGCTCATCGTTGCGGCCCTGCTGCACGACCTGGGGCATATGGTCAACGACCAGGGTGAAACGCCAACGTTGCGTGGCATAGACGATCGACACGAGTACGTGGCGCTGCCGTTTCTGCGTGGGTTGTTCGATGAAGCCGTATTGGAGCCGATCAGACTGCACGTCGACGCCAAGCGATATCTGTGCGCCCGGGGCGACGGCACAATCAACGGCGCCCAGTACTGGGCAAATTTGTCGGCGGACTCCAAGCGCAGCCTCGAATTGCAGGGCGGAATTTTTAGCGATGCCGAAGCGGAGCAGTTCATCGCGCAGCCTCATGCGGCCGGCGCCGTCAGCGTTCGAGTGTGGGACGATGCTGCGAAAGTCGAACACGCCGTGACGCCCCCCCTGGGCCACTATCTCGCGCTGGCACAACGAATCGCCTTGCGGCGATAAACTGCGCGTCTCGCTCGAGCAGCCGACGAAGCGGGGCGAAAGGATCAACATGAGAAGCTGGGTTGGCCAGGTCGTTGCGACGCTTGCGTGCGTCACCTTGGGATCGGCGTGCACAAAATCCGTAGACGTTTCGGAGAAAAAATCCGCAATATCCGCGGCGAAAGTGAGCTCAACCGCTGGCGGGCTCTTGCCTATTGCATGGGTCAAGACGCACGCGATCGCCGATATCGACGCTGCATTTGCTGCCGCTCGGGCCGACAAGAAGCCGGTATTTCTGTTCTGGACCGCCGCCTGGTGCCCGCCATGCAATCACGTCAAGGCAACTATCTTTACGCGCGACGAGTTTGTAGCAAAGTCGCGTTCTTTCGTGCCTGTCTACATCGACGGCGACACGCCCAGTGGTCAGGCGCTGGGCAAGCGTTTCAATGTCAGTGGGTATCCGACGATGGTGTTGCTGACGTCGGACGGCAACGAAGTCACACGTCTCGAAGGTTCGGTTGAGCCTGCCAAGTACATGCAGCTGCTCGACCATGGCTTGGCCGGGGGAGCGTCTGCGCGTCAGTTGCTGGCTTCTGCGCTGGCCGGCAAGTCGCTTTCCGCAGCCGACTGGCGCCTGCTTGCGTACTACTCTTGGGGAACTGACGATGGTCAGCTCGTTGCCGAACAGGACGTCGCGCCCACGTTGCTGAAGTTGGCGCGAAGCTGCCCACCCGAGCAGCGCGAGGCATCATCGCGACTGTTACTGCAGGCGCTCGGTGCGGCTGCCACAGCCAAGGGCGATGCAAAGCCAAATCTCGACAAAGCCGACGCACTGGCGAGTTTCAGCAGCGTGCTTACGCGGCCCGAGCTGGTGCGCGAGCACTACGATCAACTTGCGTTTGCAGCCGATGACATCGTGGGATTGGTTACGACGCCGAAGTCCGCGCAACGTAACCAGTTGATCGAAACATTGAACGGCGCGTTCGACGGCCTCGCGAACGACACTACACTCAGTAACGCCGGTCGCATATGGGCAACCACCGGCAAGGTGGCAGTTGCGCGAGTCCAAAACAAGGAAGGCAACCTGCCCGCAGCGTTGCTCGATGAAGTGCGGGCGCAGGCGCTTCGCGTCGACGCTGAGATCGTTGATCCGATCGAGCGCCAATCAGTCATTTACAGCGCCGGCTCAATGCTGGCCCGCGCCGGCCTGCTGGACGAATCGGATGCACTGATGACGCGCGAACTTAAGCGTTCACATTCGCCTTACTACTACATGCTGGTTCTTGCCTCCAATGCCAAGAAGCGCAACACGCCGGCCGGCAACCTTGCTGCAATCGATTGGGCACGACAAGGCTACGAAGCGGCCGTTGGCCCCGCGACGCGCCTCGAGTGGGGCGGCGCGTATGTGCGATATCTGATCGACCTGGCACCCGACGATGCGGCGCGGATCGAGAAATCGGCAGCCCAGGTGATTGGCGAATTGCGAACCGAGCCAGGCGCGTTTTCTGGCCGCAGCAAACGTACGCTGGAACGACTGAGTGGCCGGCTCATTGCCTGGAACAAAAACGGCCGCCATGACGATGCGCTCGCACGCCTGAATGCAAAGGCAACGCCGGTGTGTGCACCGGCAGCAGCTGGTGCGAGCGATCGCGCCGACTGCGAAAACCTTTTCAAACCCGCGCGCGCGTGATTCAACGTTACAGCGCGCCGTTGTCGGCGGCGGAGCAGCGCGAATTCGTTCCGTTTGTGCATGAGCTGATTGCGGTTGCCTTTGCGACGATCCGCCCGTTTTTCATCAGTGGCCTCGCCGTGTCGACGAAGGCCGACGCGAGCCCAGTCACGTTGGCCGACCGCAACGCCGAAACCGCGATGCGCCAGCTGATCGAGCAGCGCTACCCACTGCACGCCATCGTCGGCGAGGAGCACGGCGTAAAGGACGGCCGCGATTATCGCTGGGTGCTGGATCCCATCGATGGCACGCGCGCGTTTATCACACACTGCTTTCTGTTCGGAACATTGATCGCGCTCGAACGCTACGACGCGACCGGGTATCGGCCGATACTGGGAGCAATCGGCCATTGCGCCGCCGGCACCGCGCTTATCGGGCATCAGCGCGTCACTACGCTTTACGCGGGCGACGGCTCACAGCGCCCAGTTTCCGTTCGGCGCTGTCAGCGCCTCGAGGATGCGACCGTGCTTGCGACGTCACACTGGACGACGGGCGAACAGCGACACCCGCACAGTGCCCGCATCGAAGCGGTCGTTCGACGTGCCAAGCTTTATCGAACCTGGGGTGATTGTTTTGGTTACTTTGCCTTGGCAACCGGCGGCGCCGACTTAATGCTGGACCCGAGGCTCGCGTACTACGACGTCGCCGCGATCGTGCCGGTGATCGAAGGCGCGGGTGGCGTAGTCAGCTCATGGAGTGGCGGAAATCCGCTCGACCAGCCGTCGCTGATTGCCAGCGCGGGTCCACTGCACCCGATCGCACTGGAGTTGCTTTCCTCTTAACTCGCTACCGTCGCATACGGTTCGGCGCGTGCTTGTGCAGGGGAACCGCGCCAGCGATCGGCGGATTCCAGCAACAGCTCGGCCATCGAGTGGCGCCGCTGAAATGTCTCGCGCTGCCAGCGCGCGTCATTGCCATTCGTGCGCACCCAGCGCTCTAATTCATCGAGCGCGTCGCCGCTCTCAAGCTCGCGCGCGAACGGTCGGCAGGCGTCGAGTGTGGCAAGCACCTCCTCATGCAGCGCGCGACTCGCGCCGGTCTTGCCATCGATGACCTGTCCCTCAAGGCCAAAGCGGCACGCCTGAAAACGGTTGTAGTTGTACGTGAGATAAATGTCTTCGCTGTCCAGCGGTTGGGGATGTTCGAGCAGCATGCGGCAGATCGACTGGATGTAGGCGGCAAGCACGGCGGCGCGCTCAACCGTCAACGGCGTATCGCACACACGCACTTCTATCGTTCCGAATTCGGGCTTGGGCCGAATGTCCCAGTAGAAATCCTTCATGCTTTCGACAACGCCAAGCGCCTTTAACTTTGCAAAGAAACGTTCGAACGCAGGCCAGTCGGTAAGAAACGGCGCGCGCCCGGACAGCGGAAATGCATACACGCTGTTCAACCGCGAACAATCGTACGAAGTATCGACCCCCTGGAAGTACGGGCTCGCCGCGGCGAGTGCGATGAATTGAGGAATGTACGACGACAACTGATGCAGCAGCCGCAGCGCCTGCGTTCCGTTCTCGCAACCGACGTGCACGTGCTGGCCAAATACCGTGAACTGTTTGGCGAGATAGCCGTACAAACCCGCCACATGGCGAAAGCGCGGTCGATCGTAGATCTGGCGGTCGTACCATCGCTGAAACGGATGCGCACCGCCGCCCGCCACCTCGATATCGAGCCGGTCGGCGCCCGCGACAAGAATGTCGCGCAGATGCTGCAACTCGGCTACCACCGGTCCGAATGAACGATGCACCGACGTGCAGATCTCGAGCATGCTCTCCGTGATCTCTGGCTTGATCTCTCCCGGATGCGACTTTTTTGAAACGAGCGCAATCAGATCGGACGCGCCGCGCGTCAGATCGCCGGTGCGGCGGTCGATCAGCTGCAGCTCGAGCTCGACGCCCAGCGTCAGCAGGGCCGAACGGTTGAAAACGAGGCCAGTGTCGGCGTTCATGCGCGATGCGCCCCGTCGGCGCGCGCTTCATCACTTGCCTTTAGCGCGACCATCAACGTCAGCGCGCCGACGATCTGCAGGATCACCACACTCAATACCAGCACCGCGAGGGTCTGCGCGCCTAGCTGCGGGTTCAACAACGATACTTCGTGCGTCAACATCAGCGCGAGTGCCGACATCGGCATCAATCCAAGCCCGGTTAGAAAACCCTTGCGCAACGTGATACCAGCCAACGGGGCCGTAGCACTCACCGCGGCGATCTTGCAAATCGCCCGGACGATCACCAGCGCGAGGGCCGGTAACCACGCGTCGAAAAGCACGGTACCGTCGACGATTGCGGCCGACAACGCGAAAAACAATGCAAGCGCGACGCCCGACGCGAGCCCGATGTCGGTTCTCGCCAGCAACCGCTGCTCGTCGAAAGTACGGACGAATGCACCACATGCCAGCAGTGCGAGCAGCGGCGACAGCTTCAATGCCGTTGCGCTCGCGAATACAATCCAGACCACCGCGAGCATGACCATTACCTGCGCGGCGCGATCACGTCCAACAAACCCCACCACAAGAAGAAAGACTCGCGCACCAAGCGCCGCAAGCGCCAGCGAACCCACAATCAGGTACGCCGGATGCAGCAGGAAATCATCCAGCACGCCACGCGTCTGAACGCGGGCCCACGCCAGCAGCAGCGTTGACAGCACGACTGCGTAAATCGAATTGAGCGCCGTCAACAGTAATGTGCGCTCGGTGACCTGGCCCTGAGAGCGAAGTTCGCGCGTGACGGAAAGCACAACCGCGGGTGAGGTCGACATGCTGATCGCCGCAATCAACGCAGCGGCCAGCGGCGCAATATCAAACGCCTGCATCACCAAGTAGACAAAAGCGAAAGTCAGAGCGCTTTCAAGCACGCTCGACCCCAATAGCGCCGGATTGCGCTTCACCCAACCGAACGACACGCGCAGGCCGACATCGAACAGAATCACCGCGGCGGCAAAGCTCATTGAAAATTGCAAGGTGCGGATGGGCAACTGTTCGATCTTCAACCACTGCAGCAGGTAACCGCCCGCGCCAAAGAGCGTGCCCGCAGCGAGGTAACCCAACAAGCGCGGTACGCGCAGCCAACGCACTGCGAACTCGCCGGCGGCAGCCGCAAGCAGCGCAAGCACAGCAACCGCCATCGCGGTTGGCCAGGCCAGCGGCCACTCGGGTAGAAAACTCAAATCCAAGGGAAAGCGCTCCTCGTGTGTCCGGCTTTGCGCCGCATCTGCACTCGTTACGAATAGTTAGTGCGTCGCCTTTCGGGCGCCATGGGCGGCGCAATTACAAAGGCATGCGGATCCGATCCCTCGATCGCCGCCTTGATCGCCGCCTTGATCGCGCAAGCCTAAAACGGAATATCGTCGTCCATCTCGGCAACGCTTGGGGCAGATTTGGCAGGCTGTCGCGCCGGGCTTGGCGCTGCACCCGAACGCGCCGGTGCGCGCGGTTCTTCTGCACCCTCGAAGTCACCACCGCCTCCCATGCCTTCGCGCGAGCCCAGCATCTGCATTACGTCTGCGATGACTTCGGTCGTATAGCGATCCTGCCCTTCTTTGTCCTGCCATTTGCGAGTGCGCAGCTTGCCTTCCACGTAAACCGGGCGACCCTTCTTTAAATACTCCCCGGCAATCTCGGCAAGCCGCCCGAAGAACGCGACCTTGTGCCATTCGGTCGATTCCTTCATCTCACCCGTGGCCTTATCTTTCCACTTGTCGGAAGTAGCAATGGTGATGTTAGTAATTGCGGCCCCGTCTGCCGTGTAGCGCGTCTCCGGGTCACGTCCCAGGTTGCCAATCAAAATCACTTTGTTAACGGATGCCATCGCAACCTCCTGAAAAGAAAATTCCGCGCACTGTCGTAACCGCTAATGCGACTTAATCGAAGTCGGCTCGCCAACGCCCTTGATCGGCACTTCGCGCATGCCCACCGCAACCAGGCACCACGCCGCCGTCAACATGGCGGCAGACCCGAACACTGCTTCGGCACCCCAGCGCTGCGCTACCACGCCACCCAGTGCACCGCCGGCGAAGAGACCCAACGCCTGCGCCGTATTGTAGATGCCCAGCGCAAACCCTCTTGCGGAAGCGGGTGCGATACGCGATACGAGTGACGGCAGACATGCTTCGAGAATATTGAAGCCGGTAAAGAAAACCAGCAACCACACGCCGATCCACAGCAGGGTTCCTCCATAGAGCACCAAGCCAACTTGAGCTGCCAGAACCAGCACGATCGAGCCGATGAACAATGGCCGTATCAACGCACGTCGCTCGGCAATCATCAGCGGCTTCATCATCAACGCAAATGACAACAGCACGACGGGTAGATAGACCTTCCAGTGCTCTGCAAGCGGCAACGCGCCGGTCGTAACCAGCAACGAAGGCAACACAACGAACATCGCCATCAACACGGTGTGCAGTACGAAAATTCCAACGTTGAGACGCAGAAGCTGCGGATCGAGCCATACGCGCCCAGTATGTCCGCGCGCTGACGCTACTTTCCGAGGGGTCGCCGGCACGACCCAGACCAGAACACCAATCGCTGCGATGACCAGAATTCCAGTGAGCGTGAACAAACCCTTGACGCCGATGACCGGATAAAGCGCGGGCGCAACCACCAGCGAACCCGCAAAGGTCAACCCGACCGATGCGCCGACCAGCGCCATAGCCTTGGTTCGGTGCTCGTCGCGCGTTGCGTCTGCAATCGACGCCGTAACCGCCGCAGAGATTGCGCCAGCGCCTTGAATAGAGCGGCCAACGATCGTCCAAAAAATGTCGTCTGCAGCTGCAGCAACAAAGCTGCCGATCGCGAATACGACCAAGCCGGCAGCTATCACCGGCTTACGCCCCCAACGATCGCTGGCAGCGCCATAGGGAATCTGCAGGACGCCCTGGGTCAGTCCGTAAATGCCAAGCGCCAATCCCACCCATGTTGGATCGTTGCCGCCGGGTATCGACTGCGCGTAAACCGCGAAGACAGGGAGGATCAGGAACAGGCCGAGTAGCCGCAGTGCAAAGATCGATGCCAGCGAAACGCTGGCACGAATCTCGAGCGCGGTCATTCTTGAAACGTCTTGGTCGGCCATGCGGCGCGCGGGTTGAGGCTACGCGCGGCGCCAAACAAGCGGAAGGAGCCCTACACGCGGCCGCGGATGCGTTTGTAGTTATAGTAACAAGTTGCCCTTTTCATTCATGGACTAGCACAAGTTGTAGCGATGAACGCACCGTCTCTCCGCGCCGAACCTCTGAACGAAATCCGCATTCGCGGCGCGCGTACACACAACCTGAAGAATATTGACCTCAACCTGCCGCGTCATCGACTGATCGTGATCACAGGGCTGTCGGGCTCTGGCAAATCGTCGCTTGCATTCGACACACTTTATGCCGAGGGTCAGCGGCGCTATGTCGAATCGCTATCGACTTACGCGCGCCAGTTTCTTCAGCTGATGGAGAAGCCGGACGTCGATCTGATCGAAGGGCTTTCGCCAGCGATTTCGATCGAGCAGCGATCCGCTTCGCACAATCCGCGCTCCACGGTGGGCACCGTTACCGAGATCCACGACTATCTGCGCCTGCTCTACGCACGCGTGGGAACGCCCTACTGTCCGAACCACAAATTACCGCTGCAGTCGCAAAACGTGTCGCAAATGATCGACACGACGCTGCGCCTGCCTGCTGATACGCGCGTGATGGTTCTTGCGCCGATCATCCGCGACCGCAAGGGCGAATTCGTTGAATTTTTCGACGACATGCAGGCGCAGGGCTTCGTCAGGTTTCGCATTGATGGCGCAATCGTCGAGGCAGACGCGTTGCCGCCGCTCAAGAAAGCTGAAAAGCACTCGCTTGATGTCGTGGTCGACCGATTGAAGGTGCGCGCGGACGCCCAGCAACGACTTGCCGAATCATTCGAAACCGCATTGCGCCTGGCCGACGGTCGAGCGCTGCTGCTCGATCTGGACGACGGACGTGAGACGCTTTTTTCAAGCCGTTTCTCTTGCCCTGAATGCGACTACTCGTTATCGGAACTCGAGCCACGATTGTTTTCATTTAACAACCCTATGGGCGCCTGCGAAGCCTGTGATGGATTGGGCCAGGTCGAATACTTCGACGAGAGCCGCGTCGTAGCGCATCCTGAATTGTCGCTGGCCAGTGGCGCGATCAAAGGCTGGGACTCGCGCAATCAATATTATTTTCAAATGCTCGCGACGTTGGCCGCGCATTACAGCTTCAATCTTGATCAACCCTTTGAACAACTGCCGAAGGCTGCACAGCAGGTCATTCTGCATGGCTCGGGCGAGGCCGAAATTGGCTTTGTGTACACCAACGAGCGAGGTCGCAAAATGATGCGCCGCCACCCGTTCGAAGGCGTGATTCCGAACCTGCAGCGCCGCTTTAACGAAACAGATTCGGCAGTCGTGCGCGAGGAGCTTGGCAAGCTGCGCGGCCGCCAGGCATGTCCGGTCTGTGAGGGAACGCGGCTACGACGTGAGGCGCGCAACGTGTTGATCGGCGACGGTGCAGAGCAGCGCGCGATCTATCAGATCGCCGCCGCGCCGCTGCATGAAGCCTGCGAATATTTCGGGCGTCTAACGTTCACAGGGTCGAAAAGAGAGATTGCGGACAAAATCGTTGACGAAATCGGGTCGCGCTTGCGCTTCCTGGTCAACGTCGGGCTCGACTACCTGTCCCTCGACCGCTCGGCCGAGACGCTATCGGGTGGGGAGTCCCAGCGCATCCGTCTTGCGTCACAGATCGGTTCTGGATTGACCGGCGTGATGTACGTGCTCGATGAGCCGTCGATTGGCCTGCATCAGCGCGACAACGGACGGCTGATCGACACACTCAAGCACCTGCGTGACTTCGGCAACACCGTGATCGTGGTCGAGCATGACGAGGATGCGATTCGTGCCGCCGACTATCTTGTCGACATGGGACCCGGCGCAGGAGTTCACGGCGGCGAGGTGATTGCGCAAGGCCGGCTCGACGAGCTTCTGGACGACCCCGAATCGCTGACTGGACAGTATCTTTCCGGGCGTCGGCAAATCGAGATTCCGCATGCTCGCACGCCGCCGTTTACAACCTGGCTCAAGCTTGTCGGCGCCCGCGGCAACAACCTGAAAAATGTGACACTCGAGATTCCTGTGGGGTTGCTGACGTGCATCAGCGGCGTGTCAGGTTCGGGCAAATCGACTTTGATCAACGACACGCTCTACGCTGCCACTGCACGCCATTTGTACGGATCGTCCGCCGAGCCTGCGCCGCACGAAACGATCGAAGGGCTCGACAACTTCGACAAGGTGATCAGCGTCGATCAGAGCGCGATTGGACGCACGCCCCGCTCGAACCCTGCGACCTACACCGGACTCTTTACTCCAATACGCGAGCTGTTTGCAGAAACACTGACCGCGCGGGAACGCGGCTACGAAGCAGGACGGTTTTCTTTCAACGTGAAAGGTGGGCGCTGCGAGTCGTGCCAGGGCGACGGAGTGATCAAGGTCGAGATGCACTTTCTGCCCGACGTGTACGTCCCGTGCGATACCTGCCACGGCAAGCGCTATAACCGCGAAACGCTCGAGGTCAACTACAAGGGCAACAACATTGCCGAAGTGCTCGATCTGACGGTCGAGGATGGATTCGATTTCTTCAGCGCGGTGCCAAACATCGCCCGCAAGCTGCAAACACTGCTGAACGTCGGACTCGGCTACATCAAGCTCGGCCAGAGTGCGACGACATTGTCTGGCGGCGAGGCGCAACGCGTAAAACTTTCGCTCGAGTTGTCAAAGCGCGATACCGGTCGCACGCTGTACATCCTCGACGAGCCCACCACGGGCCTGCACTTTCACGACATCGCATTGCTGCTCAAGGTACTTCACCAGCTGCGAGATTCGGGTAACACCGTGATTGTGATCGAGCATAACCTCGACGTGATCAAGACTGCTGATTGGGTGGTTGACCTGGGCCCTGAAGGGGGTGGTGGTGGGGGCGAAATCATCGCCACCGGCGCCCCCGAAACCGTCGCTGGAAGCCCGAGGAGCTACACAGGAAAATATCTGGCCGCCGTACTGGCACGTCAGCGACCGCGACAAAAAACAGCTCTGTCTGTTTAAGCGGGCGCTACCAGGCGCTTCACTTGCGATCCCCACCGGCTTGCGGCGCGACGGTGGCAGCAAACTCGCTTGGAATCTTGAACAGATCGGCAGTGGGCTCCTCGCGCGAAATGTTTTCGAGCCGGTAAATGCGCTCACCCGAGCGCGGATCGGTGTGACGCGATAACACCACGACATTGAGATCCGGCGCGTACCACCGCTCCGTCACGATGTCGATCGGCAACTTGTTGCCGATGCTTCCGGCGGCGATCGTCCAAACGGTCTTGGTGCCCTGGGCGCGCACGCCGTCGAAGTCGCGGTTGCCAAGAGAGGTTGTACTGCCCGGCCCGGCCGGATGCGGCATCATCATCGGTGACAGCGGAGGCACCGGCGGCCGCGGTGCGTTCGCATCGGCGTCAGCATGATGCAAGCGGATCACCTCGATGTGCTCCGTCGGCGTTGCTGCGTCGACCGGTCCGCGGCGCACGATCACGTGCTGCTCGCCACGGATCCGCTCGCTGAATTCGCGGCCCCACTTTTGCATCCCTTGTGCCCATGATCTTGCTTCTTCGCCGGCCATAATCGCCGGCGGCTGCGGCGGCTGCGGTCGGGCCATCGGCGCGATCGGCGAAACCGGCGCCACGCTCGCCCCTGGAGTTCCTCTAATTTCTCGAGATCGTTTGCGCTGCGTGTTCAATACATAGCGCCTGCCGTCGACAACATCATTGATGAACACGACGCCGCCGGGCTGCTCCTGACGGGTCCGGCCGTGACTGTCGCGAAAAAGCTTCGTCGTCGACATCCGCTCGATGCGATTGCCGTCGCTCAACGATTGCCGGGTTTCATTAACCGCAGTCGCTGAATACGGCGCGCCCTTGACGACAGTGCGGCTTCCGAACTCCGGCGACACCAACATCATCACGTCATCGCCAGAGGCGAAGACAGGACCTGGCGGTACCGGTGGCACCGGGGGCGCGGGAGATTGCGCACGCACCCCCAGCGAAGTCACGACAACCAATGCAGTGGCAAGCATTCTGAACATCACTTGTCCTTATTCAGTGAAACGCACGGCCAGCAACATTCCGGCCGGCGATACAAGAAACTCGGCTCCAATCAATCGATCAGCGCGAGCCGGATCGACTGGCAATCCGTAATCGCCGAGCGTCGCCCCCGACACCTGCGACGTCACAACGACCGCCGACGGCGTGTCTGCTATCTCATCGCTGGGTGCAAGCGCAACAAACGGTGTTTGCAAAGCAACTGCACCCACGGGCGAGCTGGGAGTAATCATCACGACGACGAGGGCGATACCGAGCAGCGCCGAAACCAGAACAGGAGCGAGCCACCCAAAGAAGGTGCGCGACCTGAAAGTTGCGTGATCGATCCGGGGCGCCGGCCTAAGTCGTGTGACCTCAACCGAACGCAATGCCTGCGCTTCGCGCAGACGCGACAGCATTCGGTGCTCCTGCAACGTATCCGGCAGGCGTGAAGAAAGATCCGCGCGCGCTGCCGCGAGCCAATCGTCGAGCTTTTGACTGTTCTCGGCTTTCATCCCCGCACCATCCCTACGTTTTCGTCCAACCCATTCATTCGGATACCTTCATTCGGTAGTGCCGTTCAACATCTGCACCAACCTGTCTTTCGCGCGCGACAATCGCGAACGCGCGGTGCCAAGCTCAATGCCCGTGATCGCGGCCGTTTCTGCATACGACAACTGTTGCGGCTCAACCAGAACCAACACATCGCGAAACGGCGGTGGCAACTTCCGTATCGCGCTGTAAAGCGTCTCCATTGAACGGCTGCGCTCAAGCTGATCGAGCGGCAGTGATGGCGCGTCATGCTGGGCGTGCGTCTCGACCACGACATCCCAGTCGTCGACGCTTTGCATTCGACGATCCACCGTCCGATAGCAACAATGCCGCGCGATACCACACAGATACGCAGCAAGAGAGCCGTACGCCGGGCGGTAATTGCTGCGACCACACAGCAGTTCTACGAACACGTCCTGAGTCACATCATCTGCTTGCGTTTCCGAACCGGTGATCAGCCATGCGAAGCGGTAGATCGCGCCATGGTGACGGCGAAAAATTGCACTGGCTGCCGCCGCGTCGCCGCTGATAGCTCGTTGCAGCTCTTGCGTCTCGTCGCTGGTGCCACCGGCGCTACGTCGAGCTGCCGCATCGAACGCCGGCATTTTTTCGCAGGCGGGAGGATCAAATGCCACGCTGCTCCTAGCATCACTCATCTGCCAGCTATTGCAGCCGACAGGGGAAAAGGTTCCCGATTAGGTCTGCAGCAGGCGCTGCTCGGCTTGCTCGAGGGCGTCGGTTGCTCCCCGCAGAACCACGATATCGCCGGCCTGCAGTTTCATCGCGGGGCTCGGATCCATGCCGCGGATGCCGCGCCGCCGAATCGACGTCACTTCGACACCGATAGTTGATAGGTCGAGATCTTTCAAGAGCATGCCGTCCGCGGGACTGCCTGCGTCAATCGAGACCGAATGAAGGCGCGCGTGCTGCTCATCTTCGATTTCGTCATCTTCACCAACGCTGTGAAAGTGGCCGCGCAGCAGCCGATAACGCTGCTCGCGCGCTTCGCGCACGCGTTTGACCACGCGCGCCACCGGCACGCCCAGCAGGACCAGAGCGTGCGAGCCCAGCATCAGGCTGCCTTCGAGCAGCTCGGGCACGACTTCGGTCGCTCCAGCGCGCGTCAACCGCTCGAGATCATGATCGTCCTGAGTGCGCACAATTACCGACAACTGCGGGTTGAGTTCGTGCGCGTGATGCAACACCTTCAACGCGGACTGCGTGTCTGCGTAGGTAATCACGAGCGCGGACGCGCGTGCCACGCCCGCCGCCACCAGCGCCTCGCGCCTGCCCGAATCGCCGTAGACCACTGATTCACCGGCAGCGGCGGCTTCCCGCACCAGGTCGGCATCGACATCCAGAGCCACGAACGCAATGCCCTCCTGCTCGAGCATTTTGGCCAGATGCTGACCGCTGCGACCAAAGCCGCAGATCACAACATGGCGATCGATCGCAATGGCGCGCTTTGCAATGTTCGCAATCTCGATGGATTTGAGCAGCCACTCGGACGACGCGAGCCGCATCACGATCCGATCGGAATACTGCAGCAGCAGGGGTGCGGCCATCATCGACAAGAGCATCGCGGCCAGCACGACCTGTAATACAAGCTCGTCGAGCAGGCCCAAGCCGCCCGCCTGACCGAGCAGTACGAAGCCAAACTCGCCGGCGGTGGCCAGCGCGAGGCCGGTCCTGATCGAGGTTCCGGGTGTGGCGCCAAACCTGCGCGTCAGCGCCCAAATGAGCGTGAACTTGAAAGCGACCGGCACTATCAACGCCAGCATCACCCAGCCGAAGTTGTCAATCACGACGCGCACGTTGAGGAGCATGCCGATGGTGACGAAGAACAACCCCAGCAACACATCGCGAAACGGCTTGATATCTTCTTCCACGCGATGCCGGAACTCGGTTTCCGAGATCAGCATCCCGGCGATGAACGCACCGAGCGCCAGCGACAGACCCGCCTCCTCGGTCAGCCATGCCAAGGCAAGGGTCACAAATAGCAGGTTGAGAGTAAAAAGCTCCTGCGACTTCCTGCGCGCGACAATGTGCAGCCACCATCGCATAGCTCGCTGCCCGCCGACCAGCAACAGCGTTAACAGAATGGCGGCTTTCAACAATGCAATGGCCAGCGTTTGCGCGAGCGTGCCCGCCTCTGCTGCTAGCGCCGGAACGATTACCAGCAGCGGAACCACCGCCAGATCCTGAAACAGCAGGATGCCGACGATGCGCCTGCCGTGCTCGGTATCGAGCTGCATGCGTTCGGTGAGTGTCTTCATCACGATTGCAGTGGACGACATTGCCAGCGCGCCACCCAACGCAAACGCACCCGTCAGCGTCACGTTGAAGTACCGACCGATCAACAGACCGGTTACCAGCGTCAACAGAACAGTCAGCACGACTTGCGCGCCGCCCAACCCGAGCACCACGCGCCGCATCGTCTTTAAGCGCGGCAGCGAGAATTCAAGGCCGATTGAGAACATCAGAAAGACGACGCCAAATTCGGCGAGGTAGCGCGTGTCCTGACTGTCCGGCAATAGCGCCAGCGCATGCGGTCCGATCACGATTCCAACCGTCAGGTACGCAAGCAGCGGCGGCAAATGCAGCAACCGAAACACAACGACGCCGGCCACCACGGTGGCCAGAAAAAACAGCGCGAACTCAAGACCCGATGTCACCGTCGTCGAACCATCAGCGGGGCCGCTTTTTCGCAGAAGCGCGTGGAGAGCAAAACCCATGCCAGAAAAAAACGCCCGTGTATTATCGCTGGCCTTGGTAAACCCGACCGCCGTGACCCCATCCCGCCTTGTTGCCACCCCTGGTGCGCTAGCACTGGCGCGTGAGGTATTGCGCATCGAAGCGCAGGCAGTCGCTGCGTTGAGCGACCGCATTAACGCCGACTTTTCGAGCGCGGTCGATTTACTGCTTGCATGCTCCGGGCGCGTTGTGGTGAGCGGCGTGGGAAAAAGCGGACACATCGCGCGCAAGATTGCAGCCACTTTCGCGTCGACCGGAACACCATCGCTGTTCATGCATGCGGCCGAAGCCGCGCATGGTGATTTGGGGATGATCACGCGCGGCGACGTCGTACTCGCGCTGTCCTACTCGGGCGAAGGCGATGAGCTGTTGACGATGCTGCCGGTGGCGAAGCGGCTTGGCACGCCGCTGATAGCGATCACCGGCAACCCTGCTTCGGCTTTGGCCCGACTCGCGGACGCGCACATCGACGTGCACGTCGAGAAAGAAGCTTGCCCGCTGAACCTCGCGCCGACGTCGTCGACTACCGCGATGCTAGCGATGGGCGACGCGTTGGCCATTGCGTGTCTGGACGCCCGCGGCTTCGGGCCCGACGATTTTGCACGCGCACACCCCGGCGGTGCCCTGGGTCGGAAGCTTCTTACTTACGTGCGCGACATCATGCGAACCGGCGATCAAATTCCCTCGGTCGGAGTTGGCGCGACCGTGATGGATGCGCTGCACGAGATCACGCGAAAACAGATCGGAGTTACTGCGATCGTTGACGAGCGCGGCGAACTCGCGGGACTTTTTACCGACGGGGATCTGAGACGCCTGCTCGAGAAGGTTGGCGACATACGTGACGTCAAAGTGGCCGAAGTGATGACGCGCAATCCACTGACAATTGCACCCGATGTGCTCGCCGCCGAAGCCGCACAGGTCATGGAGCGGCATCGAAAAAATGTGCTGCTGGCGATCAGCCCGGGCCACGCGTTGGTAGGCGTGTTAAGCATGCCGGACTTGCTGGCGGCTAAGGTGATCTGATGTCGACGCCGCTCTTAACGGCTGAGCAGCGCGCCGCGAGAATACGTTTGCTGGTGCTCGACGTCGATGGCGTACTGACTGACGGTCGACTTTTTTTCGGACCGCACGGTGAGGCGCTGAAGGTGTTCGACGTACGCGACGGCCACGGTATAAAGATGCTGATGGCGAATGGTGTCGAAGTGGCCTGGTTATCTGCGCGTAAATCAGACATCGTCGCAGCCCGCGCGCACGAGCTTGGTGTCGCGCGCGTGCTGCAAGGCCGGTCGGACAAGGCCAGCGCATTTGCCGGCCTGTTGAAGGATGTCAAAATGAGCGGGGACGACAGTGGATACATAGGCGATGACTTGCCGGATCTGCCAGCGATGCGCATGGCGGGTTTCGCTGCAACCGTCGCCGATGGTTGCGCGGCGGCAAAGGCGGCTGCCCACTGGATCGCCCCTCAACGCGGCGGACGTGGAGCGGTTCGAGCGCTTGCAGAGTTTATCGTGCAAGCGAAGGGGGCCGATACGACGGTAATGGTGCACGGATGAAGGATCGCATTAGCGCGTTCATCGCCATCGTGCTCCTTGCCTCGTTAGCTGGCGTCAGCTACTGGTACTCGCAGACTACGCGGCTTGGCAAGCTCGCCGTTGCAGTGTCGCGCGAGGGTCCCGATTTTGTAGTCAATGGCGTCACGCTGACGCAGTTCGACGACACCGGCCGCGCTGTTAACCGGCTGCACGCGAATCAACTCACGCACTTCGCTGCCGACGACCGCTCAGAGTTGGTGCAGCCGCGCATGATCAGTCTTCGGCCCAACCAACCGCAGGTCGAGGCGCGTTCCCGAACGGCCTTAGTGGAAAGTGGCGGCGAACGCGTGGTGCTATCGGGTGACGTGGTGGTGACGCGTGCGCCCGGCGCCGATGATTCGCCGATGCAGTTGCGAAGCCAGAGCCTGGTCGCGATACCGGATCTGGATCGATACTCGACCGACGTTGCGGTGGAGGTCGAACGGGGCGACTCGGTCGTGCGTTCAGTTGGAATGGACTACGACAATATTGCGCGGACAGTCAAGTTCCGATCAAACGTTCGCGGCACGATTGCGTCGACCGCACCTGCTCTTGAGGCATCTCGATGAGATATTGGCTCACAGCGATCAGTTTTGCATTGGCGTTGACGCCGGCGGCTGCCGAAAAAGCGGACCGGACCAAGCCGCTAAATTACGAAGCCGACAGCGGAGAATGCGATGACCTGAAGCAGATTTGCGTGTTGGTCGGCAACGTGTTGTTGTCCAAGGGAACAATGCGCGCTGCCGGTGAGCGCGTTCAGGTCCGTAAGGACGCAGAAGGTTATCAGTACGGCGTCATTACGGCGGCTCCTGGAAAGCTTGCGACGTTTCGCCAGCGCCGAGACGCGAGCAAGCCCGGAATGGAGGAGTTCGTCGAAGGCCATGCCGAACGAATCGAATACGACGAGCGCGAAGACACCGTAAAACTCACCACGCGAGCGCGCGTGCGTCTGCTCGAGAATGAAACACAGCGCGACGAGCTGCGTGGTGACGCAATTACCTACGATCAGCGCAATTCAAAGTACTTCGTGATGGGCGGCAAGCCGTCGGCCGATCCCAATAACCGCGATGGTCGTGTCCACGGAACGATTGCCCCACGCGTGCAGACCGACACCCCAACGCCTGCCTCGAAACCGGCGCCGGTGAGCCTGACGCCCGCTAAAGACATTGCCAACCCGCGCCGCGAGTAACAAAGCTACATGGATGCTGATGTGGTGGAACAAGTCGCGGCGCAAGCGCCGGTGGTCGAGCGCAATACCCTGGTAGTTGAGAATCTACAGAAGCGCTACGGCAGTCGCACCGTCGTCAAGGATGTATCGCTAACGGTCGAGAGTGGTGAAGTCGTCGGACTACTGGGCCCCAACGGCGCCGGCAAGACAACGTGTTTTTATATGGTGGTCGGCCTGGTCCCGCACGACGGTGGGCATATCGCGCTCAATGGCTCGTCCATCGCGCATCTGCCAATTCATCGCCGTGCGCGTATGGGTTTGTCGTACCTTCCGCAGGAAGCTTCGGTGTTTCGCAAGCTCACCGTTGAAGAGAACGTACGCGCAGTGTTGGAGCTGCAATGGGACGCCGACCGCCGGCCGATACGCAAGGCAGAAATCACCCAGCGTTTGGATGCGTTGCTGGCAGACTTGCAGATCGCCCATCTGCGCACCAACACCGCTTTGTCGCTCTCTGGAGGTGAGCGCAGACGGGTCGAGATCGCTCGGGCGCTGGCGTCGCGTCCGCGATTTATTCTGCTCGACGAGCCATTTGCCGGCGTCGATCCGATCGCGGTACTCGAAATTCAGCGCATCGTGCGCTTTCTGAAAGAACGGGGAATTGGCGTGCTGATGACCGACCATAACGTGCGAGAAACGCTCGGCATCTGCGACCACGCTTACATCATCAACGAAGGCGTGGTCTTAGCCGCTGGTCGGCCCGAAGAGATCGTCGGCAACGAAACCGTTCGACGCGTCTATTTGGGCGAACACTTCCGAATGTAGATGCCACCATGCCCCGCATGCTGCGCATTCCTTTTACCCTCGCCGGACACCACCTGCCCGAACCCGTGCGTTTGACAGTCATCCGGCAGACGCTCGCTGTTAGCCCGTGGCGCGCTTGCCTTTACCGCTCTCCATGAAGCCCAGTCTTCAGTTCCGCGTATCGCAGCATCTGGCGCTAACCCCTCAGTTGCAGCAGTCGATCCGACTGCTGCAACTTTCGACGCTCGAGTTGAATCAGGAACTCGAGCAGGCGATGGCCGACAACCCGCTGCTCGAGCGCGACGACGATCCGCTTGCGCTCGCGATGCGCGTCAAACCAGATGGCTCGATAGCGGCCGACGTGCCGCTGTCCACGCAGGAGTCGGCGACCGGCGATTCGCTGAACGGGCACGATGCTCCGGCCCAATCGGATGCGCCCGGCGCGGCCGACGATCCGCCGGGCATGCTGGACGGCAATTCGCTGATTGAATGGCGCGGCACCGGCGAAGCAGCCGAGGAAGACGAGACGAGTCCGCTGAATTGGGCAGGCACGCGCCTTTCGCTACGCGAACACTTGCGCGCGCAGATCGCATGCCAGGCGTCATCACGGGACCGCGCGCTGGTCGAGTTGCTAATCGAAGCGCTCGACGAAGACGGATACCTGCATCCGACGCTGGAAGAAATGCTCGCGGTCTGCCCCGAAGAGGCCGCCGTCGAGCCTGAAGAGCTGCTCACTGCGCTGCGTCTGCTGCAAAGCCTTGAGCCGACGGGAATCGGCGCGCGGGACGCTGCCGAGTGCCTGTTGCTGCAATTGCAGGCACTGCAACGCACCCCCGATACCGGAGCGGCGCAAGTACCGGCGGCGATCTTCACGCTGGCCGGCCGAATCGTCGCAGAACATTTGCCGCTGCTGGCGGCGCGCGAGTTTTCCAAGTTGCGCAAGATCGTCGATTGCACCGACGAAGAATTGCGTGCGGCGCACCGGCTCATTCGCACTTTGAACCCGCGTCCGGGTACCGCATTTGCTGACACTCGTGCTGACTACATCGTTGCCGACGTGTTCGTGCGTAAAGTGAAAGGTCGCTGGACAGCGCTACTGAATCCCGACGTCATGCCCCGCTTGCGGGTGAACCAGTCGTTTGCTGACGTACTCAAAAAAGATCGGACCAAACAAAACGCGGACCCAGCCGAACGCGGTAAATGGACCACGAGGGTTCAGGAGGCACGCTGGCTGATACGCAACATTCAACAGCGGTTTGAGACCATATTGAGAGTGTCACAGGCCATCGTCGATCGGCAGCATAACTTCTTCACGCACGGTGCGATTGCAATGCGCCCGCTGGTGCTGCGTGAAATCGCCGACACCGTGGAATTGCACGAGTCGACGATCTCACGCGTGACCTCGCACAAGTACATGGCCACACCGTACGGCATTTTCGAGCTCAAGTATTTTTTCGGCAGCCACGTCGCGACCGAGACGGGAGGTGCTGCTTCGTCAACGGCAATTCGTGCATTGATCAAACAATTGATTGGAGCCGAAGATAACCGAAATCCATTGTCCGACAGCAAACTGGCCGAGCTGCTTGGCGAGCAGGGCATCGTTGTGGCCCGCCGCACCGTCGCGAAATATCGCGAGGCGATCAAGATCCCCGCTGTGGCACTGCGCAAATCTCTGTGATTTTGATGCACACCTGAAAGGGCTAAGCATGAACCTTACGATCCATGGAAACCACCTTGAAGTGTCCCCGGCCTTAAGGGCTCATAT
This sequence comes from Burkholderiaceae bacterium, assembly GCA_013696665.1. Lineage (GTDB taxonomy): Bacteria > Pseudomonadota > Gammaproteobacteria > Burkholderiales > Burkholderiaceae_F > JACCZX01. Next base: position 21,468 of record JACCYC010000192.1, read on the forward strand.
CGGCAGCAAGCTCGCTCGGATCGAGCGCCATTTTGACCAGGTCATCGACGCGAGCGTGCAGCTTACGGTTGAGAAAGTGCAGCAGCGCGCCGAGATAACGTTGCGCGTACGCGGCAACAATATTCATGTGGAAGCGGCTGCAGAAGACATGTACGCCGCAATCGACTCGTTGGTCGACAAGCTTGATCGGCAGGTGATCCGACACAAGAACCGCGTACAGGATCATCACGGCGAGTCAGTCAAGCATCCGCCTGCCGATACCGTTTAGACAGAACATCCACGCTTTGCATTAACGCCCCAATCGCCGGCAGCGCGCGGAGGCGCAGGTGTACTATCCGCGCCTTTCTTGAGGGCGGCGGCGGCGAGAAGCCGCTATGGCGAAGCATAAAAAAGCAGCCGAACTCCTTGCTTCCCACGCGATTGCCGCCATGTGAAAACCCTACGCTAGGTTCCGCTGCATCGAACGCCCGCTTGTTCTAATGAACCTGATCTCCCGAATCCTTCCCGCCACCCACGTACTGGTCGATATGCCGGCTTCGAGCAAGAAGCGCGCGTTCGAGCAAGTGGGACTGCTGTTCGAAAATACGCGCGGCATCGCACATTCGAAGGTCTTCGAAAGTTTGTTTGCACGCGAGCGGCTCGGCTCGACCGGGCTTGGACTGGGCGTGGCGATACCACACGGCCGTATCAAGGGATTGAGGGAGACGATTGCAGCATTTGTCCGGCTTGCCGAACCTATCCCCTTCGACGCCCCCGACGGGCAACCTGTCTCGCTGATGATATTTCTGCTGGTACCGGAGCAGGCATCCCAGCAACATCTGGACATGTTGTCCGAGCTTACGCAAATGTTGTCGGACAAGCCGTTTCGAGAAAGCCTCCTTTGCGCGTCAGACGCCGACACTGTTCATGCGGCGCTAACCACCTGGACTTCGATCCGGCCCGCGGCTTAATTTCATCCTTCGCTGGTGCGGTCGCAGTGTCCGGGGTAGCCTCTCCCCAATGCGGACTTTCCAAACGCTGTTTGAAGACAATCGCGAGACGCTGAGGCTCGAATGGTTGGCAGGCGTGGCTGGAGCCGCCAAACCGTTGATCACAGCGGCAAGCGCGGGCCTGGCAAGCCCCGATCTTGTCGGCTACCTGAATCCGATCCATCCTGATCGTCTGCACGTGCTCGGACACGCTGAAATCCGTTACTACAAAGAAATGGAACCCGCGCGCTGGGAACACTACGCACGCGAACTGAAAGACGGCGGGCCCATTGGACTCATCATTGCCGAGGGCTTGGCTCCGCCCGAGCCGCTGCGAAGCACGGCCGAGAGCGCCCACCTGCCGATGCTGCGGTCGACACTTCCCGCCGCAACGATTATTGAAGTGCTGCGCATGTACTTCGCGAAGTTGCTCGCGCGGCACTGCACGATGCACGGCGTGTTTATGGACGTGCTCGGAATGGGCGTGTTGATTTCCGGCGAATCGAGCGTTGGCAAGAGTGAGTTGGGTCTCGAGCTAATCAGCCGCGGGCATGGCTTGGTCGCCGACGATGTCGTAGATTTTTCGAGAGTGTCGCCCGACACGGTTGAGGGGCGATGCCCGCATCTGCTCGCCAACCTTCTGGAAGTCCGCGGCCTTGGACTGCTGGACATCAAAGCAATCTTTGGCGAGACGGCGGTACGCAGAAAGATGAAGCTGCGTCTGATCGTAGAGCTGCGGCGTTATGGCGGCGCGGATACATTCGAGCGGTTGCCGCTCGAAGGGCAGTCGGAAGACGTGCTCGGCCTGCCCGTTCGCAAGGTCCTGATTCCGGTCGCGTCGGGCCGCAACCTTGCAGTGTTGACCGAAGCGGCCGTGCGTAACACCATTCTGCAATTACGCGGCATCGACACGATGGGGGATTTTCTGCAGCGCCAGCAGCAGGAAATGGGAGAGTAGAAAGCACGCGCTTGTCATGGTCTAATGGTCCGGTCGCATTGAAGCGGCGCCATTTCAAGAGGAGACAAACATGCTCAAACAATATCTGGTTGCTGCGCTGATAGCCGTCCCGCTTGCTGCAATTGGGCAGGAAAAGATGACTACGCAGCAAGGGAAAATGGCGACGTGCAACAAGGATGCGGCAGCCAAGGACCTGAAGGGAGATGCCCGCAAAAAATTCATGTCGGATTGCCTGTCTGCCGACAAGGCCACCAAACAGCAAGGAAAGATGACAACGTGCAACAAGGAGGCCGGCGACAAAAAGCTTGCGGGCGATGCACGCAAGAAGTTCATGTCGGATTGCCTGTCGGCGAAGCCCGCCGCGTAACCACCGCT
>JACCYC010000203.1 GCA_013696665.1 Burkholderiaceae bacterium
CCGGTTGAGTGGGAGACAGCGGCAGTATGAGCGCAGTGCCGATCGATACGAGTCAGGCACTGCCGGCGCCAGTGCCGCCTGCCACGCGTTCTCGCCCGATACGAGTCACTCGAGGTCATGTAGTGGCGGTCTTGATGGCGACCCTGGTGACGTCAATTCTCGATTTAGCGTACCTGTTCGATAAGCTGGGCAAGCCGGGCATTTGGCGTGCCATCGCGTTCGAACCGATCGTGTCGCTGTCGATTTTTACCTCTGCGCTGCTGGCCTGGCTGATTGTCGCGGCTGAGCCAAGCGAGCGCACCCGCTGGAGCGTGCTGGTCGGAGCGTCGATAGCCAGCGCCGCACTCACCGCAGTCATCACGATGCCGATTGCAAGTGCCATGGGCGTTGATCAGGTGTGGCAGGCCTTGAGGGAGAGGGCAAAGCCGATGCCACCAGACTGGCTGCGGTTTATCGGCAACACTGCTCACCTTTCAATTTATGCGTTTCTGTTTATTGCAGCCGCGCAGCACTTGCGCCAACGCTCGGCGACACAGCGCGCGGTGCTGGCAGCGCAGCGCGCGCAGGCCAGCATTGCACGCGAGGTCCTGGAAGCGCGGCTGATCGCGATGCAGGCGCAGGTCGAGCCGCAGTTCCTGTTCGATTCGCTGGTCGATATTGAAACGCTGTATCGCAGGAACGCGCCGCAGGCGGCGCAGGATCTCGACCGGTTGATTACGTATCTGCGAGTGGCGTTGCCCCGCATGCGTGAGGCGGGTTCGACGATTGAGGCCGAGATCGATCTGGTTAAGGCGTACCTTGCAGTCGTGACTTCCTTGCACGCCGGGCGCCCCGCTCTGCACGTGACACTCCCCGACGAATGCAGCGCCGCGCGCTTTTACCCAATGCTGTTCCTTCCGCTGGTGCAGCGCGCGGTCAGGCAACCGTCGGGCGAACCGCCGGCGTCGATCCGAATCGGTATCAGCCGAATCGGCAATCAGATCGTCACGGTCCTGCGTTTTGATCATCCTTCCGGCTGTGCGGAGGACGCCGAGCTCACTCGTGTGCGTGAACGCCTTGCAGGTCTGTATGGCGGCAGCGCCTCGCTGGCCTGCGAGGAGCACGACGCGACGGTGCAGCTGACGATGCGCGTGCCGGCGGCGTCCGGTCCGGAGTCGTGAGCAGTCCAACTGCGATCGTCGCCGAGGACGAAGCGACGCTGCGCCATCAGCTGGTCGAGCAACTCGAACAACTGTGGCCGGAGCTCGCGATCGTCGGCGAGGCCGCCGACGGAGTGCAGGCGCTGCGGTTGCTGGATGAGCACCAGCCCGACGTGCTGTTCCTTGACATTCAAATGCCCGGAGCTACAGGACTCGAGGTTGCACGCCAGGCCAGTGGTCGCTGCCACGTGGTGTTCGTGACCGCATACGACGAGCACGCAGTGGCCGCTTTTGACCAAGGTGCGGTCGATTACGTCTTGAAGCCCGTGGCAGCCGCACGTTTGTTTACGGCGATTTCGCGCGTTCGCCAGCGCCTGGGATCGCCGCCCGCGCGGCTCGAGTCGACGATCGCACAGATTGCCTCCGGCGGGCCGTCCTCATCGAAGCAGTTTCTGCGCTGGATCAACGCTTCGGTTGGGCAGAGCCTGAAGCTGATCACCGTCGATGAAGTTGCCTATTTTCAGGCTGACAACAAGTACACCCGAGTCGTGACCGGCGAGGGTGAGGCGTTGATCCGCAAACCGCTGAAGGACCTGGTCGACGAGCTTGATCCGAACCAATTTTGGCAAATCCATCGATCGACTTTAGTCAATGCGACATCGATTGCAGGTGTCGCGCGCGATTTTCGCGGCCGCATGATGGTGAAGCTGAAAACCCGCGTCGAGACGCTGCTTGTCTCCGATAGCTACACGCACCTGTTTCGACAGATGTAGCCGTACTGCGCCACTGCGGTCGGCGCGCCTTTGGTTGGACAAAACGCCGCGGAAATCGGGCCTTCCACGGGCCTTCAAATCGGCTTTCACACTCTAGAGTTTGCGGCCGTTATCTATGTGGAGCAAGCCGTGGGTCCGTCAATTCTTGTGTTTCTTGCTGGCGTCGTGGTCGTCGGTATTGCCGGTGCGTTTTACACCGTGAACAAAGAGCCTGCCAGTTATGGAGATCGGGACAACGCCGGCGAATGAAGGCCGCGTTAATCATCGGCAGCCTTGGAGTTGCCCTGGCGTTCGCGCCACCGGCCATGCGGAAGCTGAGCGCGCGCCTGAATTCGCGGGTGAGCGACGATCAATATTTTGCTGCCGCCCGCAAGCGGGCAATTAGCTACCGGCTGAACCGGGGGAAAGCCAGCCCAAACGATGCGCCGGGATCGGCTGGCGAATAATGCCATCCGTTTGTCTTGCCCGCGACATCTTCGATTTCCGCAAATTGGCCCAATATAATCATTAGATCCGCGGACCAACGAGCTGAAATGACCCCACCCAAACACGCGCGCGTATTGATCTTGGGCTCAGGCCCCGCTGGGTACACCGCGGCTGTGTACGCAGCGCGGGCGAATTTGAAGCCGGTGCTGATCACCGGTCTGGCCCAAGGCGGTCAGCTGATGACAACCACCGATGTCGACAATTGGCCGGCCGACGCGGAGGGCGTGCAAGGCCCGGAGCTGATGACTCGCTTTCTCGCTCATGCCGAGCGCTTCAACACCGAGGTCATCTTCGATCACATTCACACCGCCAAACTTTCCGAGCGGCCCTTGCGCCTGATCGGTGATTCGGGTGAATACACGTGCGACTCGCTGATCATTGCCACGGGTGCCAGCGCGATGTATCTCGGTCTGCCATCGGAACAGGCATTTATGGGCAAGGGGGTGTCCGGCTGCGCGACGTGCGACGGGTTTTTCTACAAGAACCAGGATGTCGCAGTGGTCGGCGGTGGCAACACCGCTGTCGAAGAGGCGCTGTATCTGACCAATATTGCCAAGAAGGTGACGTTGATTCATCGGCGTGACAAATTTCGCGCCGAGCCGATCAATGTCGATCACCTGATGCAGAAGGTCAAAGAAGGCAAGGTTGAAATGAAAACCTTCAACGTTCTCGACGAGGTGCTCGGCGACGATCGCGGTGTCAACGGGGTGCAGATCAAAAATACGCAGACCGGAGTGACCGAAAAAATTTCGCTGCAAGGCGTCTTCATTGCGATCGGTCACCGCCCAAATACCGAAGTTTTCGCCGGTCAGCTCGAAATGCAGAACGGCTACATCATCACCAAGACGGGACTGGCTGGCATGGCCACTGCCACCAGCGTTCCCGGAGTGTTCGCTGCAGGCGACGTGCAGGACCACGTGTATCGGCAGGCGATCACGAGCGCAGGCACAGGCTGCATGGCCGCCCTCGATGCGCAGAAATACCTCGAGAATCTGGAATCCGTCGCGCCGGCCCGCGAAGCGCTGGCTGCATAATTCCGCCGTGAAGGAGATGGTGCATGGTGGAAAGATTCACGCAACTCGCGCAGCTCGAGTCCTTGCGCGCCACGCTTGCACGCGAGGCGCGCGAGCGCGAAGCGGCGGCCGAGCGCCAACGCACCGCTGATTCGCTGACTGCCAAGGCAACCGACGAGTTTCGCAACGCGATCGGCGACGTCACACCGCTAAACGGCAAGACACGTGTCGAGCACAAGCGTGCTTTGCATCCGCCGATTCCACACAAGCGTCGCGAGGACGATCGACTGGTGCTCGTCGCGTCGGTGTCGGACGAGTTTGAAATTGACACGCTGCTTCATACCGATGACGAACTTTCGTTCCAGCGCCCCGGCGTCGGTGCCGACGTGCTGCGAAAACTGCGGCGCGGCGAATGGGTGATCCAGGACGAGATTGATCTGCACGGTTGTCGTACCGACGAGGCGCGCGAGCTGCTTGCAATTTTTATTCGCGACGTGGTCAAGCGAGGTCTGCGGTGCGTGCGTGTGGTGCACGGCAAGGGCCTTGGCTCGCGTGGCCGGCAACCGGTACTGAAAGGAAAGACCAAGATCTGGCTCGCCCAGCGCGAAGATGTGATCGCGTTCTGCCAGGCCCGCTCTACCGAAGGCGGTAGCGGCGCGCTGATTGTCCTGCTGAAGCCGACCAGTGGAAAGTTGCTCTAGCGCAGATTAAACCGCAGCTTCGCCCTGCTCCCCTGTGCGAATCCGAATCACCTGCTCTACCGCGCGAACGAATATTTTGCCGTCACCGATTTTCCCCGTACGCGCTGCCTTGGTCACCGCTTCGATGACGCGCTCCACCAACGCGTCCGGGACCACTGCTTCCACCTTGATCTTCGGCAAAAAATCGACCACATATTCGGCGCCGCGATACAGCTCAGTATGGCCTTTCTGACGCCCGAATCCCTTGACCTCCGTGACGGTAAGGCCGGTCACCCCCACGTCCGCCAGGGCCTCACGAACTTCGTCGAGCTTGAACGGCTTGATAATCGCTGTGATCTGTTTCATGGTCGCTTTTCGCGGGGGCAAGTCAATGTCGGCGATTCTAGAGCGTGATGCTGTCCTCGCGGAACCGATTGGTAATCGGGTACCGCCAATCCCTGCCAAAACTACGGTGGGTGACGCGAATTCCGGTAGGCGACTGCCTGCGTTTGTACTCTGAAAGTCGAATCATGCGCACCACTCTGCGCACGATGGCTTCGTCGTGATCGGCGGCAACGATTTCGGCGATCGAGCGGCCCTGGTGCATGTATAGGTCGATGATCTCGTCGAGCATGTCATAGGGCGGCAGTGAGTCCTGATCGGTCTGGTCTGCCCTGAGCTCGGCACTCGGCGCGCGCGTCAAGATCCTTTCCGGAATGACCGGAGCAATCGAATTTCGATGGCGACACAAGCGATAGACCAGCGTTTTCAGGATGTCTTTGATCACGGCAAAGCCGCCTGCCAGGTCTCCATACAGCGTCGAATACCCGACGGCCGTCTCGGACTTGTTCCCCGTGGTCAACACAATCGACCCGTACTTGTTCGACAGCGCCATTAACAGCGTGCCGCGGATCCGCGCCTGCAAGTTTTCCTCGGTGGTGTCCCACGACAATCCGCGAAATTCCTGCGACAAGGTCGAAAGAAATGCGTTGAATGCAGTCTGTATCGGCATAACGTCGTAACGCACGTTCATCGCGCTGGCCATCGCACGCGCATCGTCCAGGCTCATTGATGAAGTAAATTGCGACGGCATCATCACTGCGCGAACACGCTCCGGCCCCAGCGCATCGACGGCAATCGCCAGAGTCAAAGCCGAATCAACCCCGCCGGACAATCCGATGATGGCCCCGGGAAACGCGTTCTTGTCAAGGTAGTCGCGCACGCCGAGCACAAGCGCTGAGTACACCAGCGCTTCTTCACTCGGCTCCGGTCTTACATCGCCGCGCTGCGGCACCCCGTCGACAAAATCGACCAACAGCAGGAACTCTTCAAAAAGCGGCGCGTTGGCCACCACGACACCGTCGGCGTCGAGAACGAAAGATCCACCGTCGAATACCAATTCGTCCTGACCGCCGACCAGGTTCGCGTACACCACGGGCATCCGGAATCGGGTGACGTTCGCCCGCACCGTGTCGAGCCGTTGTTGCTGCTTTCCCAAATTGAAAGGCGAGCCGTTGGGCACCAGCAGAACGCGGGCGCCGGCCGAGATCGCACACTCGGGCGCGTAGGAAAACCAGGTGTCTTCGCAAATATTGATGCCAAACGCCGTGCCATTGAGTTCAAACACCAGCGGGCGATTGTCGGGCGTGAAATATCGCTGCTCATCGAACACGTCGTAGTTCGGCAGGTCGTGCTTGCAATACGTACCCAGCACCACACCCCCCTGCAAAAGCGAGGCGGCATTGAAGCGATGGCCCTCGCGCGCGAGCGGATGACCCACCACAACGGTCAAATCCGGAAATTGGAGCAGCTGCGCAGTCAGCATTTGCAGAGCCGCGTCGCTCGCTGCGTAAAATGAACGCCGCAGAAGCAGGTCTTCCGGCGAGTAGCCGGGCAAGGACAATTCCGGTGTCAGCAGCAGGTCGGCACCGGCCGCGGCGGCACGCGATGCCGCCTCCAGGATCTTTCTGCTATTGCCCTCGAAGTCGCCGACGGTGCAATTCAACTGCGCAACCGCGACTTTGACTTTGGAACTCATTAACGCCGTATTGATGAACGCACCAGCAGATGGCGGCGATTATTGCACGCGCCTGGTCGGTGACCTGGCGTCGATCGGCGTTGTTAGCTGGAATCGTCTGCTGGAGCAATCCTCGAGCGACAATCCTTTCCTGCGTTACGAATTCCTGCA
>JACCYC010000223.1 GCA_013696665.1 Burkholderiaceae bacterium
CGCTTGCACCGCACGGCATACGCGTAATGGGCATCGGCCCCGGATCAATCGCCACCGATATGCTGAAGGCGGCCGTTTTGACCGACGGGCCCGCGCGCGACCGCATCATGTCGCGCACGCCGCTGCAGCGCCTCGGGCAGCCCGAGGAAATTGCCAAAGTCGCGCTGTTCCTCGCGAGCGATGATGCTTCTTACATGACGGGCACGACGGTGTATCCCGACGGCGGAAGGCTCGCGCTGAATTACACCGTTTAGTTGAACCACCGTGCAAACGCTAAATCCGGCGCAAGAGCGTCGCATGTTGTTGACGCTCGCGGCCATCCAATTCACCACGGTGCTCGCCTTCATGGTGATCATGCCGCTGGCGCCGCAGTTTGCGCGCGTTTTCGACCTCAGTGCGCAGCAATTCGGCTGGCTCATTTCGGCTTACACATTTGCCGCGGCAATCGCAGGTTTTGCGGCCTCCGTGGTCATCGAGCGGTTCGAGCGAAAGCGCGTCCTTCTAGCGATGTACGTCGGTTTTGTTGCCGCAGCGGTCGTTACCTCATGCGCTCAAAATTTTCCAATGCTGTTGGTGGCGCGCGCACTGGCGGGAATATTCGGTGGCGTGCTGTACGGCGTGATATTTACGGTGCTCGGCGACGCCATTCCTGAAGCCCGGCGCGGCCGCGCCACCGGCGTCGTGATGACCTCCTTCGCGATTGCGACCGTGGCGGGTGTTCCGATTGCGTTGCTGTTGTCGAACGCGTTCAATTGGCGCGCCGCTTTCTTCGTGGTGGCCGCTTCCGGCGCGATCAATGCGCTTTATGCACGCAAGTCGCTGCCGAATGTCACGCCGGTGCGACTGACGCGCGAACAGAAGCCCGAAGCCTCCATCTGGATCGATTTCATGCGCACGCTGACGTTCCCGAATCATCTGCGCGCGTTTACGTTCACCTTCCTGATGATGATTTCCGGTTTCATGGTAATTCCGTACATCAGCCTCTACATGACCGCGAACATCGGGTTGCCCGAGACGCAGCTGCCGCTGGTGTATCTCGCCGGCGGCGTTGCAACCTTTTTTACGGCGCGCTGGTTCGGTCGCTGGGCCGACCGCATAGGAAAGCGCAAGGCTTACCGCTGGATCGCGCTGGTTTCAATTGCTCCGCTGCTGATCATCACGCACGCGCCCGTGCTGCCTCTGTTTGCAACGCTGCTCATTGCGGTGATTTTCTTCGTCTTTGTCTCGGGCCGAATGGTGCCCGCAATGGCAGTCGTTACCAGCGCCGCCATGCCGGGCGGGCGCGGCGCGTTCATGACGCTCAATGGATCGGTGATGCAGATCGGATCGGGATGCGCGGCCACGTTGAGCGGCGCGTTGATCCAGCGCTTGCCGTCCGGTGCGCTGCAGAACTACAACTGGGTCGGCTGGATCGCCGTGGCCGCAACGTTGATTGCGGTCTGGTGGGTTGGCAATATTGAGACGCTCGACGCCAATGTCACGTTGCCGCGGGTTGAAGAACCGATCGGCTAACCGCGCGACTTCGCCACGCGCCGCTTGGTTGCCCTCTTGCGCTGCTTGGCTGGGGTTGGGGCCACGACCGACTGCCCGGCGGCACCGGCGATTCGAGCAAACTGATCTTGCAATGTGTTCCACCACGCAGCCGGATCCATTGCAGCAACGGGCGTTGCTGACGCCGACGATTTCTTCGCCGCGGTGGGCTTTGCTTTGGGCGCAGAGTTTTCCATGGATGCCCGGCCGTGCGCCGCCTTCGATTCTTCTGCGCGCATCGCCTCCAGACCCAGCTGAACTTCGGGGGGTGTTTTGGGCAGGTCGGTCGATCTGTTGAAAATCGGCCCGACCATCGCGCCGCTGATGCCTTTGAGCGTTGTGATCGTCGCGCACTGCACTTCAAGGCTTTGAATCGTGGTGCGCAAAATGCTCGCATTGAGCTCCAGCCATTGCTCGACCGCGCGCAGGTCGGCGATTCTTTTCTCGAGCTCCCCGACATCCAGTGTGGGCGCCAGCATTCCGGTCAGCTGCTGCGGAATGCGGCCTGCCATAGATGCGAGATTGCCCGCGTTGGGAAGACCTGGAATTCCGGGCAGCCCCGCAAACCCCCACATTTTCTGCATCAGCTCGAAGCTGTCACCGATCGGATTTGCAAACGGAAGTTCTGTGCGCCTCGTCGACATGGCTCCTTACACTCCTTGCAGCGGCGCAACCGTTTGCTCGATTGCGCCGAAAATCGATTCTCCGTCTGCATCAAACATTTCAATGCGTACGACGTCGCCGAACTTCATGAATGATGTACGCGCCGCGCCATGCTCGATCATTTCAAGGCTGCGTTTTTCAGCGATGCAGCAGTAGCCGCGGCTGCGATCGGTGTTCGATACGGTGCCTGAGCCAATGATCGATCCTGCACGCAGATTGCGCGTTTTGGCAACGTGCGCGATCAATTGCG
>JACCYC010000228.1 GCA_013696665.1 Burkholderiaceae bacterium
ACACGGTTGTGCAGCCTGCCGAGCGTTGGTCGTTCACGGTTCGATTGAAGCGGCCGCACGGCACGATGAATCCAGGAGGTTTCGATTTCGAGGCATGGATGCTCGAAAGAAATCTGCGAGCGTCGGGGTACGTGCGTGCTGGCCGCAATGATCCGGTGCCGGCGCGGACGCAATCGATGGTGTGGCGCCCGCTATATGCGATCGAGCGCGCGCGCTCGATGCTGCGCGATCGTCTTGAACCTCATGTTGCAGGCAAGCGATTTGGCGGCGTATTGGTCGCGCTGATCCTGGGCGACCAACGTGCGATCGGCGATGCCGACTGGACTCTGTTCAATCGCACCGGCATCGGCCATCTGGTTAGCATCTCGGGGTTGCACATCACGATGATCGCGAGCCTCGTTGGGCTTCTGGTCGGAGCGTTGTGGCGGCGCTCGCCTGCATTGCTGACGCGCGCGGCTGCGCAGACCGCTGCAGTGCTCGGCGGATTGCTTGCGGCGCTGTTGTATGCGCTGCTGGCGGGATGGGGTGTACCCGCGCAGCGCACAGTGGTGATGCTGGCAACGGTCGGAGTCGCGTGGCTGTTCAGTTCGCGCATCAGCATGGGAACCTCGCTTGCGCTGGCCGCCGCGCTCGTGTGTCTGATCGATCCGTGGGCTGCGCTGGCGCCTGGCTTCTGGCTGTCGTTCGGGGCGGTCGCGGCAATCGTCTGGGTTGGTCAGTGGCGGCCAATGCGCGACAGAACGCGTCGCTGGTTCGAACTGTTGCGTGCTGCAACGTGCGTGCAAATCGCGGTAACGCTGGCATTGATTCCTGCGACGGTGCTGCTGTTTCATCAACTCTCTTTGATTTCTCCACTCGCCAATGCAGTCGCGATTCCGGTCGTCAGCTGGGCGGTCACGCCGCTGGCGCTTGGGGGGGCCGCGTTTGCGGCTTTGCCTGCGCCGCTATCTTCGATCGCAGGGCCGATGCTCGGCATAGCAAACGCAATGTTCGCTGCGCTTGCGATCGCACTGCAATGGGCGGCATCGCTTTCGTGGGCGGCATTGCCGGTGGCAACACCGCCGGTCGTGCTGGTGATACTCGCTGCAGGTGGCGTCGTGTGGACACTTGCGCCACCCGGTTGGCCGTTGCGCGCAATGGGGGCAGCCGCCTTGCTTCCGATGTTCGTGTGGCCCGCCGAACGCGCCGGCGACAACGAGGTGTGGATCACGGCCCTCGACATCGGTCAGGGATCTGCGCTGCTGGTTGAAACGCGCGATCGCGCGTGGCTTTACGACACAGGTCCGCGCTATTCAAGCGATTCCGACGCCGGCGAGCGAGTCGTCTTGCCATACCTTAGGCACCGCGGCATCGGTCACCTCGATGGCCTGATCCTTTCGCATCTGGATAGTGATCATTCGGGCGGTGCCGCAGCGGTATTGCGTGGCATTGAAGTCGAGCGTGTGCTCTCTTCGGTTCCCGCAGGGCACCCAGCACTGGGGCAGCGCACCGATGTCGAGCGGTGTACAGCAGGCATGCGCTGGAATTCCGGTTCGCTCGGATTCGTGGTTCTTCATCCGTCGCTGGAGGACTATGACGTCAAGCGCAGCACCAACTCGATGAGTTGCGTGGTATCGATCACGGCGGGTGCGACCCGGCTCTTGCTCACCGGCGATGTGCCGGTTGCCGATGAGGCTGCCTTTCTCGCGCGCGATCCTGGGTTGCGCGCAGGCTGGCTGGCGGCGCCTCACCATGGCAGCAGGACCTCGTCGGGCGAAATGCTTCTCAATTCGCTGGGTGCAACAGCCGCCGTGGCGCAGGCCGGTTATCGAAACCGTTTCGGTCATCCCCACACCGACGTGCTGGCCCGATATCGGGCGAACAATATTGAACTGCTGCGCACCGATCATGCGGGCGCCGTGCAGTGGCGATTCACCGCTGACGGCACGAGCACCGTCCACGCATCTCGTCTGCACGATGCACGGTATTGGCACAACAGACCGGGCATGCACTCGCGTCCGTTGCTCCCTGGTGCGCTGGATGTGATCGATCCCGAAAACTCGCCCGACGTCATTCCGGGACCGCCTGAGCCCTTCGTTCGCGGCTAAACTGGGTTTGCGGCTGTAAAGCTTCTGCCTCCCCCTTCTGCGTCTGCGGTACCCGACCGCTCTTGGTTGGGTAGAACGTGTGCGTGAGCAGGGCAGTTGCGCCGATGAAGCCGTGGGGGCAGCAGATGCACAAAGCGTTCGACGAAATGTACGACGGGCACGAACGTGTCCGCGCGCATTATCGCGAGTACGAACGCTGGCTTGCAGAGCAGACGCCGGAGGCAATGCAGTTCAAGCGCCAAGAAGCCGATCTGGTATTTCGACGCGTAGGGGTTACTTTTGCCGTTTACGGTGACAAAGAGGCACCCGGCAGCAACGGGGCCGAGGGAACCGAGCGGCTGATTCCATTTGACGTAGTGCCGCGGATCATTCCCGCCAAGGAATGGAAGCATATTGAAGCCGGATTGAAGCAGCGAGTGCGTGCGCTGAATCTGTTCATGCACGATGCTTACCACGAGCAGAACATCATTCGGGCGGGCCGTATCCCGGCTGACCAGATTCTGCGCAATGCGCAATACCGTCCGGAGATGCAAGGGGTGGACGTGCCACAGGGCATCTATTCGCACGTTTCCGGCATCGACATCGTGCGCGCGGAGAACGCGGACAAAGTCGGTGAATACTTCGTGCTCGAAGACAATCTGCGCGTGCCGAGCGGTGTGTCCTACATGCTGGAAAACCGCAAGATGATGATGCGGCTGTTTTCCGACCTATTTGCGCGGAACCGGGTTGCCCCAATCGCGCATTATCCCGACGTGTTACTTGAAAATCTGCGATCGGTCGCGCCGGTCGGAATCGACAATCCCACCGTGGTGCTATTGACGCCGGGTATGCATAACTCCGCATACTTCGAGCATGCGTTTCTGGCGCAGCAAATGGGGGTGGAGTTGGTCGAGGGTCAGGATTTGTTCGTGCAGGACGATCAGGTCCTGATGCGGACAACCCGGGGCCCGCAGCGCGTCGACGTGATCTATCGTCGCATCGATGATGACTTCCTTGACCCGCTTGCGTTTAAACCGGCTTCGAAGCTTGGCGTGCCCGGGTTGTTGCAGGCCTATCGCGCAGGAAGGGTAACGCTTGCGAATGCGATCGGCACTGGAATTGCCGACGATAAGTCGATCTATCCCTACGTGCCCGACATGATTGACTTCTACCTCGGTGAAAAGCCGATTCTCTCCAACGTTCCGACACATGTGTGCCGTGAGCGCGAGCAACTCGACTACACGCTTGCGCATCTGGATGAGCTGGTCGTCAAGGAGGTGCATGGTGCGGGTGGCTATGGAATGCTGGTCGGACCCGCCTCGACCCGCAGCGAGCGCGAAGAGTTTACTGAACGGCTGCGGGCAAATCCTGAGAACTACATCGCGCAGCCGACGCTTGCACTATCGACGTGTCCGACCTACGTCGAATCGGGCCTGGCACCGCGGCATGTCGACCTGAGACCGTATGTGCTGTCGGGCAAGGATGTCATCACTGTGCCGGGTGGGCTGTGCCGTGTCGCACTGCGTGACGGCTCGTTGGTCGTCAACTCGTCACAGGGTGGCGGAACTAAAGACACATGGGTGCTCGAGCGATGAACCGACCGAGTGAACCACTCGAGCCGGTCGACGCAATGAGTGCTCACGACAGTGCTGCCCGCCGCGCGACCGATCAGATCGATCCTTACGCGTTGATCGAGCGCGCGGAGAAACTGATCAATACCGAGCCGCACGACGCCGTGGTCTTTGCGTTGCGCGCGCAAAGCGTTGCGCGCGCGCGCACCGCCGACGGGCTGATGGCGCGTGCACACTTCATCGCAGGTTCGGCGCTGATGCAGGTAGGAGACTGGTCCGGAGCGATAAGGCAGTTGTCGCAGGCTGAGTTGGTTTACCGCGCGCAGCAGGATGTAGCGTCACAGGGCAAGGTCAACATCCTGCTTGCCAGCGCGTGCTGCGAGCTGGGCGAATACGGGGAAGCACTGGATGGCTTCGCCGAAGTTCAAAAGCTTGCACGCCAGCATCAGGACTACGCCGGCGTACGCCGCGCACTGGTGCACCAATCTACGGTGCACACGATCCTCGGCGATTTCGAGGCCGCGCGCGAATCATTGAAATCAGCGCTCGAACTGCCTTCGGGAACGGCAGCGGACGAGGGCATGGTTGTTCTGCAGTCGGGGCTGGTCGATGCCAGCGAAGGTCTGCGCGCTGCATTGGCGGGTGATGGCGACACCGTGATGCGGCGCATGGCAGACGCGGAGGATCATTTCGTCGTTGCGCTGGAGTTGCTCACCGGTTCTGCCGACCGCGCCAACGCCATCGCCGCACGTGTTCAATTGGGTGCAGCACGCTGCTGGCTGGGAAAGTTCAACGAAGGCATTGCCGATCTGAACGCAGCGGTGGTCGAGGCGACGCAAAGTGGCTTTCGTTTGCGCGAAGTGCAGGCCAAATTGGAGCTGGGTTATCACTTGGTCGGAGCCGGTCGTGAGCACGAGGGACTCGCAATCTGGGCGCCTGCGCTGATCCAGGCAGAGGAACTTGGAGATCTGCGGCGCCCGGCCGATTCGCATCAGCAGCTGTCAGCGCTTTATGAAGCGCGCGGTGATTTTCAACTGGCGCTGTTTCATCACAAACGGTACGTTGAAGTCAAGACGCGACTTGATGGCCGCCTGAGTACGCAACGCGCACGACTGCACGAAGCCCGAGCCGAACTCCACAAGCTCCGTACGCAGACCGCAGCGCTGCACCAGAAGACCCGAGACCTTGAGCAATCGCGCTCGCGTCTGGAACGCCTTTCGTTGGAAGACGAACTGACGGGCCTTGCAAATCGACGCGCGTTTACCAAGGAACTGGAGAGCTGGTGCGCCCGGGCGCGCGCAGGGACCTTGCGTTTCGGGCTGGTGGTCGCTGACATTGATGGGTTCAAGCAGATCAACGATCGTTATTCGCATTTGACCGGAGACTCAGTGCTGCGGCAGCTCGGAAGTGTCATCCGCGCCAATCTGCGCGACACGGATTTTGCCGCGCGGTTGGGCGGGGACGAATTTGCGCTGTTACTGGCCGACAGTGAAGGCGGCGCCGCGATGGCGGTGGTGGAACGGCTGGTCGATGCCGTACGGCAGTACTCGTGGGCTGAAGTTGACAGTGCAATGCAGGTCACTGTCAGCATCGGATTGTGTGAGTCGGCAGACTTCGGAGATTCGAGTGAGCTCGTACGGCGTGCCGATGAGTCTCTGTACGCAGCCAAGCGTGCCGGTCGGGACCGTGTGCACTTATGGAATGGAAGTGCTTAGCCGGACCGCCGATCACCTGTTCTGGATGGCTCGATACATCGAGCGTGCCGAAAACACCGCGCGCATGCTCGATGTCACGCTGTCGACATCGCTGCTGCCGCAATCGGCGCAGGAATCGGAGCGGGGCTGGCGCGCACTGCTCAGTATTTCAGAGTTGACGCCGGAGTTTGATGATCGCTACCCGATATTCTCGCAGCGTGACGTGGTCGACTTCATGGTTCGCGATGCAAGTAATTCATCGTCGATATTCACCTGTCTGCAGGCTGCACGTGAAAATGCTCGTGCCGTGCGCGGGTCTCTGACCACTGAAGTCTGGGAAACGCATAACGACACCTGGCTTGATCTGCAACGCAAACTGGCTGACCGGATGCCCGAAAGGGAGCCGCAGGCGTTTTTTGAGTGGGTCAAGTTCCGATCGCATTTGTCCCGTGGAGTCACGATCGGCACGATGCTCAAGGACGAAGCGTTCTATTTCGTCAGGCTTGGCACATTCCTCGAGCGCGCCGACAATACGGCGCGGTTGATCGACGTCAAATATCACGGCGTTGATGACCCGTTTGAGCGTGGGGATCAACGTGCGCGCGAAGACGAGACGGAAGACGACGACCAGCCCTTGGATTTTTATCACTGGGCTGCGGTGCTGCGCTCGGTATCCGCGTTTGAAACGTATCGAAAGGTTTATCGCGATGTTATTACGCCGTCGCGTGTCGCCGAACTGTTAATACTGCGCGGTGATATGCCGCGCTCTTTGACGAGTTGCCTGAGCGAGGTCGCCGCTAATCTGGAGAAGGTTCGGAACAATCGTTCCAGAGAGACCGAGCGGCGCGCGGGTTTGCTGCACGCTGAACTTTGTTATGGTCGCATTGAAGACATCCTGGCGCGAGGCCTGCACCCGTTCCTGACTGAGTTTCTGGAGCGCATCAATGATCTTGGCGAACGTATCAGCGAGGATTTTCTTGTCCCGCTTCAGGCTCACTGAGGAAACGCGCAGATGACCTATTGCGTTGCAATTAGGCTGGATGCTGGAATCGTGTTTTTGGCGGATTCGCGCACCAATGCCGGCGTCGATCAGATTTCGACGTTTCGCAAGATGACGGTGTTTGAGAATCCCGGCGAGCGCGTTCTGGTGCTGTTGACCGCCGGCAACCTCGCAGTGACGCAGGCAGTCACACAGATTCTGAGCGAGCGCATCGGGCCCGAGCACGTCAGCGTCTGGACCGCAACGACGATGGTCGAAGCGGTGCGCATCATTGGCGATGCCGTGCGCGAGGTGTATCACCGCGATGCCGCAGCGCTGGGTGAGTTTGGAATCGACTTCAACGCAAAATTCATCTTTGGCGGCCAGATCAAGGGCGAGGGCATGCGCCTGTTCCATGTTTACTCGGCCGGCAACTTCATCGAAGCCACTGAAGAAAATCTCTACTTTCAAATCGGCGAAGCCAAGTACGGCAAGCCGATCATCGACCGCGTCATTCAGCCGTCGACTGCCCTCGACGAGGCCGCGAAGTGCGCTCTGATCTCGATGGATTCGACGCTCAAATCGAACATCTCCGTTGGACTGCCGCTGGACCTGCTCGTCTACGAAGCCGATGCGCTGCACGTGACCAAGTTCGTGCATATCGACGGTTCGAATCAATACATGAACATGATCCGCGACACCTGGGGAGCCCGGTTGAAGCAGGTGTTTGGAGAAATTCCCGACCCCACCTGGCTTGATTCCTACGTGCCTCCTGGAGCGCCGAGGCTGCAGACCGACACTGCGCAGCCTGTGCGCGCGCGCCCGCCGGCCCGTTTCCAAACTGAACCAACATCGCCGCCTGTGCAGCTGGTCGCCGGGAACAAATAGCGCAAGCACGCTGCGCGGCTTGCGCGAATCGAAACTGGCGCGTACTTACTGTGCGTACCAGCCGCCGTCGACATTCCAGGCGGCACCTCGAACCTGATCCGCCGCAGGCGTGCACAGGAACACCGCTAAAGCACCCAATTGTTCAGGTGTCACAAACTGCAGCGACGGTTGCTTCTCGGCGAGCAGCGCCGTTTTAGCCGTCTGGAGATCAGTTTTCTCGCGCTCGGCGCGCGCGTCGACCTGTTGCTGTACCAGTGGTGTCAGCACCCACCCAGGACATATCGCATTGCACGTCACATTGGACTGCGCGGTTTCCAGTGCGACCGCCTTGGTCAGGCCGATGACCCCGTGCTTGGCGGCAACGTAGGCCGATTTGTCGGCTGATGCCACCAGGCCGTGCACTGATGCAATATTGATGATGCGGCCCCAGTTTTTGCGCTTCATTGCGGGCAGCGCGAGACGTGTCGTGTGGAATGCAGAACTGAGGTTTATCGCAATGATTGCGTCCCATCGGTCGACCGGAAACAATTCGATCGGCGCGACGTGCTGGATGCCCGCGTTGTTCACCAGAATGTCGATGCCGCCGAAAACGCTGCTGGCCGCGTTCAACATTTGCTCGATCGCCGCTGGCTGGCTCATGTCGGCCGCGTGATACAGCGTACGAACGCCGCGCGCTTGCAGGTCAAGTTCAACCTGCTGAATGACGGCGGGCGACCCAAACCCGTTGATGACCAGATTCGCCCCTTCAGCGGCAAGCGCGTGCGCGATGCCGAGCCCGATGCCGCTGGTCGATCCTGTCACCAACGCAGTCTTGCCTTTGAACATGGAGTGCTCCACTGTTTT
>JACCYC010000239.1 GCA_013696665.1 Burkholderiaceae bacterium
TCTACCGCGGCATGGACAAGCGTGAACCGATTCGCGTGACCGGCACGCGGCCGGCTGCCTGACAGCACGCTCTGCTTATGCAAACGTCCGCGGCCCGCGGGCGCTTGATGCCGCCATGAAAGGCGTGCGTGTTTTCCCATGTTGCAGCGGCGACCGTCCCGCCCGGACGCGTGACGCGCCGCATCTCACGCACGGCTAGATCGGCCCGCGGAATGAATTGCAAGGTCAGCATCGCGCGCTTCACCCCTGGGCGATCACTGCGGAGTTGATTGAATGCACTGCCAGCGCTCCGTCACAGCCCTCTTATGACGTTGTGAACCTATGTTTGGTCTTTGCCACCGGTGCCCGTGCATGGTCTGCGCGCGCCGACTCTGCCGGGCAACATTGCTGCAGCGACGCATTCATTGACGATAAAGTAAAGTTGTCGAGAATCTGAAAACGAAGAGCGCGCCCGGATGCGCGTGAACGAAAACGGAGACCAGATGATCACAACGAGGTTGACATACGCCCTTGTCTTTCTAGCGTCAGTGCTTCTTGGCGCGCCCCTCGCCCACGCACAGCAGTTTCCAACCAAGCCGGTGCGCATAGTGGTTGGCTTCGCCGCCGGAGGGTCCACCGACAAGTTGGCGCGGATACTAGCGTTGCGAATGAGCGAGTTGCTCGGCCAATCCGTCGTGGTTGAAAACCGACCCGGCGCGGCCGGCAACATTGCTGCAGAGGTGGTGTCGACCGCGCCCGCTGACGGCTACACGATCTTCATGGCGACGTTGAGCAGTCAGGCGATCAATCCTCACTTGTATTCGAAGCTCAGGTTTGATCCACTGAAGAGCTTTGAGCCGATAACTCTCGTCGCCAAGTATCCGTTGCTGCTGGTCGTACCGCCGCAACTGCAATTAAACAGTGTGCAAGAACTCATTGCATACGCCAAACGCAATCCCGGCAAAACTTTTTACGCATCGTCGGGCAGCGGTTCGCCCTCACACCTGGCCGGCGAAATTTTTAAAGCGGCCACCGCGACGGACGTGCAACACATCCCGTACAAAGGCGGTGGGCCGGCGATGCTCGCATTGATGGCAAACGAGGCGCAGTTCGGCTTCGAAACGATCCCGAGCGCAATCGGTCACGCACGGGGTGGCAAGCTCAAGGGGCTAGCGGTCACATCGGAACGACGCTCAACTGCAGCGCCCGAACTGTCCACCATGCAGGAGGCGGGCGTCAAAGGGTTTGCGGTAACGTCATGGGCGGGGCTGCTTGCGCCCGCCGGTACGCCGAAAGAAGCATTGGCACGTCTGACTCAGGTCACGCAGGAAGCCATTAATAGTCCGGCTGTGAAAACAGCACTCGAAAGCGACGGTGCGGAGCCCGGTGGCAACTCATCAGCGGAGTTCGCGCGATTCATGGCAGACGAGCTCAAGGCGTGGGGAGAAGTCGTCCGAACCTCAGGCGCCAAAGTTGATTAACTACAAGGCCGGTGCATAGAGCGGCCCCGTAGTCCAACTGTTGCGTTAGAACACGCGCAGCGTTTGCGGCCTTCATGTCCACTGGTGAAGTCAGATTTTTTTGCTGACATTCAAAGCGTGCTTTGACTTAGCCCAGCAATCCGCCGCCGCGAGTCCGCCACGTCCTTGCATCCAGCATGTTTCACTTGAGTCGACTGCACTGACCGACGATGTCTGCACCGCATCTTCGAACGGTCGCGTTACTCGGAACGACGCAAACGCTTGCTTGGGCCTCTTCCTACTATCTACCCGCAATACTCGCGAAGCCTATCGCGCGTGAATTGGGTGTGTCAGTGCCCACCGTCTTTGCAGCGTTTTCGTTGGCCCTTATCGTCTCAGCCTTGATTGGCCCTTTCGCAGGGCGCTCAATCGATCGATGGGGCGGCCGCCCGGTGCTCATGACGACGAACATCGTGTTTGCGTTGGGACTGGCGACGCTGTCTTTGGCGAACGGGCCGCTTGGACTTTTTGCAGCCTGGATCGTGCTTGGCATTGCAATGGGCAGTGGTTTGTATGAATCCGCGTTTTCCGCATTGGTGCATCTGTATGGAACGAACTCCCGTAAGGCGATAACCGGGATCACGCTGATCGCCGGGTTTGCTAGCACCGTAGGCTGGCCGCTCACCACGCTGCTTGAAGTGCAATTCGGTTGGCGCAACACATGTCTCGCGTGGGCCGGATTTCATTTAATCATCGGCGTACCTCTGAATGCGCTACTTCCGACGGCTGCGCAGCGAACGCCGAGCACGAACGCGCGAGTGAATCAGGAGGAAGCGCTGGGAAACAAATTGCCGCGATCGAGGCGTGCTGGTCCCTTGCTGGCGTTTGTCTTTGCCTGCGCCTGGTTCGTTAGCACCGCCATGGCGGCACACCTGCCTGGCCTGCTGCAGGCCGCTGGCGCCAGCCTGACGGTCGCGGTTGCCGCTGGTGCGTTACTCGGCCCTGCGCAGGTTGGCGCACGAATGTTCGAGTACGGTCTTCTGCGCCGCTGGCATCCGTTGATCTCGGCACGCATCGCTACATTGATGCATCCGATCGGCGCGGTCGTACTCGCATTTTTCGGTGCGCCCGCGGCAGCGGTATTCACAGTGATGCACGGCGCTGGCAATGGCGTCTTGACAATCGCCAACGGAACTTTGCCTCTGGCGCTATTCGGTCCTCGTGGCTACGGTGCGCGGCAGGGCCTGCTGATGGTTCCGGCGCGCGTCGTCCAAGCGTCTGCGCCTTGGGTGTTTGGGCTCGTCCTAGATCGCTGGGGTGCCAATGCACTCTGGTTGACCGCCTCGACTGTCTTGGCCGCTTTTGTGGCTCTGCTCTTCCTGCCACGCACCGCTGATATTCCGTCGCGCCAAAGTTGATCGCGAAAATCTCCGCGTTCGGATCCTCCTCTCGAGTTAGCTGTACTCGACGCCATAGACGCGCCGATACGGCCAAATTAGGAGCAGCCGACCGTGATTTCAAGGCCTAAGTGTCGCGGCGGACGAAAAAATTTGAGCGCTCTGCGCCAAACCGCCGGTTACTAACCTACCGCGCCTGCACAAAACCTTCCATCAAAGCAGGGACCTCGGCCGACAAGTCCCGCGTGAGATATCCCAATCCGCCCGAGCGCAGCGCGAGCCGCTGCCCTGCTCGCGCGTGCAGTGCCACGCCCCACACTGCGGCCTGTTCAACCGCTGCGCTGCGCGCGGCGAGGCCTGCCACGAGCCCCGCGAGCGTGTCGCCGAAGCCCGACGTTGCAAGTCCCGCGTTGCCGCCTTCATGGCGCTACAGCGAACCGTCGGGCGCAGCAATGAACGTGACCGCACCTTTCAGAGCAACGATCATTGGAGCGGCTGATGATTGGAATTGTGTGTCATTCGATGTGTTCGACGGCGACCGGCGCTCCTCCCGCCACCAGTGATTCTTCGAAAGCGAGCGTCAGCGCCAGCGTGCGCACGCCCTCTTCGAAACTTGCGCCTACTTTGGTCGGGTCCCCGCTACGCGCCGCCGAAACGAATTGATAAAGCGACCAATACCACGATGTCGCCCCGGAGAATCCGTGCGGGACGATAAAGGGTGTTACCTCCGCGATCTGCGAGATTGGCAACCCATCGCAATTGCCGGACATCTGCTCCGGAAAGAAATTCAGATGAAGATGGACATTGCTGGCGACCACATCCACGCTCCAGCGTCCACCGCTGGTTGCACAGCTCAGGCCAAAGCTGCCCACAGCGCCCGATTGAAACTCGACCGTAGCGGCGGCAACATCCTCGACCGAGCACCCCGCACTTTGCAGCAGCTTGCGTGCTCCGACACAAGTTACGCGCCGAGCCTCACCGCCGAACAGCCGCATCAGGTCGATGATGTGCGTGGCCATCTCGACCAATGCGCCTCCTGATAATGTTTTGTCGCGCCACCACACAGGCGGCGGCGCTGCGGTGATTACCGCACCCTGCACCAGTCCCACTGCACGGCCACTCAGTAATTCGCACGCTTTGCGCACCAGCGAAGAACTGCGCCACATGTAGCCGCTCGCTGACACCACGCCTGCACTCCGCACGCAGTCCAGGTCATCGAGCGCAGCTTCGAGACTGAGACCCACTGGTTTTTCTGCATAAAGGTGCACGCCGGCCTCGGCGATACGCGCTATGACACCCGCAGTAGCGAAGGGCGGCAGGCAGACGATCACTGCATCGAGTTCGCAATGCAACAGGCGGTCCAGATCAGGCACGATCGCCGCGCCGCGCGAGCCCACCAACTCCTTTGCGCGCTCGGAACTAAGGTCCGCCACTGCGACCAACTGCGCGTCAGGTATCTGATCCAGATTACGTGCGTGGACTCTAGCGATGGTTCCGGCACCCAGTATGCCGATGCGAAGTGCGCGAATCGTCGCCCTCAAATAAACCGCCGCGCGCGAGGTTCAAGAACAAACATATAAATTTTTTTAGATGGAACCGGCGTCATTGATCTGAATGCAGGACCCTACCGAAGAAACTAAAGAAACGTTCAGGCTGTAAACGTGAGGGACCAGTAACGTAGGCCGCAGCGAGAATGAACGCTGGATTGTCAAATCTCGGTCGTGCAGGCCCGCACTTTAGCTGACGTTGCCGAGCAAGCTAACGAAGGGCAGAAACATCCTGCCATTCGCGCGATATTGGGTAGCCGGTCGGATACGCCTGTGTGGTCGAAGCACATGCAGATGTTCTCGCGGAGGCGTTCAAAAGTGCAAGTCCGCCATCAGTGCAGGGACTTCTGCTGAAAGGTCTCTGGCAAGGTATCCAAGGGGACCCGAACGGTCTGCGAGTTTCTCGCCAGCGCGTCCGTGCAGGCCAACGCCCCAAACTGCCGCTTGCTGCATCGTTGCGCCGCGCGCTGCGAGGCCGGCAATAATCCCCGCCAGCGTGTCGCCGGAACCCGAGGTTGCGAGGCCGACATTGCCGCGCGCATGGCGCCACAGCTTTCCGTCCGGCGCCGCGATAAACGTGATCGCGCTTTTCAGAGCAACGATTGCATTCCACTGCTTCGCGGCTGCAAGTGCTGCCGGCGCCGGATTAGATCGGATCTGCTCCTTGTCGCCATCGGTGAGATGAGCCAGCTCTCCGTAATGCGGAGTCAGGATTGTTTGCTTTGTGAACGGCCCTTTTGCCGCCATCGCGCCACGCACCACGTTCATCGCGGCCGCGTCGAGCACAAAGATCGCATCGGTCGCTAGAGTCATTAGCGTCGCCGTGAACTCGCTGACCGCGCGCTCGTCCTGCGTCCCGGGGCCGATCAGCACCGCGTCGGCGCACGACACCTGTTCGCGCACCTGCTCGATCGCGCCGACCGCGATCCCTCCTCCGCCGGACTCTTCGAGCTCTATCACCCGTGCTTCGGGCAACATGGTTGCGACGAGTCTGGCGACGCTGGCTGCAGTGGCGACTGCAAGTTTGCCGGCGCCGGCGTTCATCGCGGCCTTTGCAGCGAGTATCAGCGCGCCCGGCATTTCACGGGAACCTGCGATCACCAGCACGCGGCCGCGCTCTTCCTTGTCGCCTTGTCGCCTTGTGCGCCGGGCTGTGGCAAAGCCCAACCGCGCAGCAGTGCATCGTCGACGTCGATTGCCGCGGCAGCAGCAAGGTCGCCGCCCATTACGGTTTCGGTGCGGCCGGTACGTCAGCCTCAGTTGTAATGGGTGTGCCTTTTTCGGCCAGCGGAGCGACAAAGTGAATCAGCCGCGGCATCAGCTTTCCGTTCTTGCCCTGGCTGCGATCGAACTCGTAATGCATGACCGCACAGTTCGGAACGTCCGCTTGACGATCGAGTTCGAGAATCTGCGCTTCGTCCATCCGCTCGAGAAGATAACGAAAGCAGTTGACGATCACCTGGTGCGCAACAATCAACACCCGCTCGCCACGATATTCGCGCGTCATTGTGTCGATCAGACTGCGCAGACGCAGGATTACATCGCACCAACTCTCCCCGCCTGGCGGACGAAAATAAAACTTGCCCACGTGCGCGCGCTGCTCGCTTAACTCCGGGTGTCGCTCGCGTATGCCATACGTTGTGAGGCGATCGAGAATGCCGAATTCTTTCTCGCGCAAACGCTCGTCAGTGTGCAGGATATGCGCGTCGGGCCGAGCGGCGGCAGCCTGCAGCACCAGTTGGGCAGTGGAACGCGCGCGCAGATACGGTGAGCACAGGACCACGTTCGGCTGCGCAGGGCGGGGCAGACCACCAAACCATTGACCGAGCGCAATCGATTGCTCCTCGCCGAGTTCCGACAGCGGTACGTCAATGTCGCGTGCGGCGATATCGATCAACGGTAGTCGAGCGGCCTCGGCCGAGTCGCGCGCGACGTTTCCTGCACTTTGCCCATGCCGGACAATCCACAGATTCTGCGGCCACTTCTGTTCCACACAATTCCTTTGGGTGACTGAGCTCGCGCTCTGATGGCTAAATACGTGCCTAGGCACGCGGGTCCTCGGCTGCGGCGCGCCTCGGGTCGTCGAGTCCGAGCAACAAGAACGCGCACAGCAAGAGAGGAACCGCGAGCAGGCTGAACGCCACGGAGAAACTGCCGGATGCTTCAGCAATGGCTCCAAACATGGGCGGTCCGATCACAACGCCGAGGTACGTAAAGGCGAGCGCGCCGCCGGTAACAAACGCGGTCTGCCCCGACGGTGCAAGCCGTGCAATTGCCGCGAGGTACACGCCGTTCCAGCCTACCGCCGTTGTGCCAAAGGCCGCCATCAACGCCACGACGATCCAGCCCGGGGTCGAGGCATCAATTGCAAGCACTGACAATGAGCTCGCGGTCATTGCAGTGGTCAGAACGATCAGCGTGCGCTTGGCGCCGACGTCGGTATCCGCTATCCAGCCCCACAGAACGCGCCCGACGGCACCGAAGGCCTGCGATACCGACAGCGCCACGCCAGCCGCCACAATTTGCCAATGCAGACTCTGCGTCAGGAAGGTGACCAGATAGACCGAAAACGATACCTGCGTGCCTGAAAGAACGAGCGACCCGATTGCCAGCGTCCGCAGATTCCGGTTGCGAAGAATTAACGTCACGGGATCGAACATCACGCGCATTCGAGGTCGCACCGCTTGTCCTGTCAAATCGCCGTCAAGTGCGGTGCGAAACGGCGTCATCACGATCGCGCAGGCGACGCAAGCCGCCGCAATTGCGACCAGTGCCCAGTTCCACCCGGCCCACAGTGCAACCGCCGGCAGAAGCAGCCCTGCAAGCACCCCACCGAGCGGCACTCCAGTTTGCTTCAGCGAATAAATCACCGACATACGCCGCGGCGGCGCCGCCCGGATCAGCACATCTGAACTCGCCGGTGTCAGGGGTCCGTAAGCGAATCCAACCAGCACCGCACCCAGTGCTGCGAGCGCCAGGCTTGCGCTGGCAATCAAGCAAAGCCCCGCTGCGCAAACCAGCAGGCAGAGCTGTGACATGCGAATTCCTCCGATCGCGCCGATAGCCGGACCCGACAGGACGCTTGCGACCATCGCACTGACGTACACGACACTGATATAGACACCAATCAGCGCGACTGACATACCCCACGCGCTAGCGATCAGTGGAGCGACCACCGTAGGCGCCAGCACAGCGGCCGATGCGATGGCCTGCGTCAGCAAAGTGGTGCCCAATGCTGCGGAAATCCTGCGTCTTGAAGCGATAGCTTCCATCGAGATGCGACCCATCGCGACCGGTGATCTACAAATACCCTTGACGTGCCAGTCGCGCGCCGCTCAGCGGTCCACTACTCGATAACGATGCCCGCCCGCTTGACAACCTCCTGCCAGCGCGCTTGCTCTTTCTTGATGAAGGCAGCGAACGAATCGGGACCGCCCTGCCCTGCGACTGCGTCATCCTGTGCAAACCGCTGCGTGATGGCACTCGACTTCAGCGCTTTGCCGATCTCGGCAGACATCTTGTCAACCACGGCCTTCGGCGTACCCGCTGGCACCATCACTCCGTACCACTGAGATGTTTCAAAACCGGGAAATCCCATCTCTGCCACAGTCGGAACATCCGGGAGCGACGGGATGCGTTCGGGCGTGCCGACTGCGATTGCACGCAACTTGCCGCTCTTGATGTGCCCCATCAGCGCCGGTGAGCCCGCCGACGATGCTTCGGTCCGCCCTGCGAGCAGGTCCTGCAGCTGCGGCCCGGTCCCGCGGTAGGGGACATGCACGACGAACATGCCGGTGACCGACTTTAGATATTCGAACGCAAGATGTCCCGCGCTGCCATTTCCCGCCGATCCGTAGTTGAACTTCCCGGGATTCTGCTTCGCGTAGGCGACGAACTCCTTGAAGGTCTTGGCCGGCACCTCGCTGTTGACCACGAACACATTGGGTACACGAGCAAGCAGTGCAACCGGGAGGAATGCCTTGTTGACGTCGTATGGGTGTTTCTTCATCGCATACGGGTTGACCGCCAACGTGCCGACGTGGCCAAGGATGATCGTGTGGCCGTCTGGGGCCGCCGCTGCGACTTCCTGCATTGCGATCGTCCCTGCGCCGCCCGGCTTGTTTTCAACGTAAAAGGTCTGGCCGAGTTGCTTGGTTAACTCCTGCGCAACACTGCGGGCAACAATCTCCGAGCTGCCCCCCGGGGCAAACGGAACTACGAAGCGAACCGATTTAGTGGGCCATTCCTGCGCCTGCGCGATAAGCGGCAAGGCGAATAGCAATGTCGACATCAAACACTTCAACATAAGTCTCCTCAGAGCTTGGTTTGGATTTGTAGAACGCTCCGAAATTCTAGACCTACGCCGTGATGTGTTTTGTTCGCGGCGACACCACTATGGCATCGTGTGGCCGGCGGTATCTGTGCGCTTTCAAAAACAACATGACATTGTTTTACCAGTTGGTCGAAGCTTCTGCGCGCGTTGGCAGCACGCCCAGCCGGCGATCGAAAACGGCCGAACTCGCTCAGCTGCTGCGTCGGTTGGACGCCGAGGAGATCGATATCGGTGTTGCCTATCTGGCGGGAGAGACGAGGCAGGGAAGAACGGGGATCGGGTACGCGCTGATTCAGAGTGCGCAGGTGGGTGCGGCTGACGAACCGCGACTCGAGCTGCGCGATGTGGACGGCACGCTTGCGGCGATTGCGCAGACGACCGGGCCCGGATCCGCGGCTCAGCGGAGGCACTTGCTACGCGGGCTGTTCGCAGCCGCAACCGGTCCAGAGCAATCGTTCTTGACACGATTGCTGCTGGGGGAACTACGTCAGGGGTCGCTTGATGGCTTGATGGTTGACGCAGTCGCCGCGGCTGCCGCAATTCCCGTCGCCGAGGTTCGGCGCGCTGCAATGATCGCCGGAGGAATTGCGTCAATAGCGACGACCGCACTGACGCGAGGGATCGACGGTTTGCGGGCGTTTTCGTTAGCCGTATTTCAGCCGGTCGCGCCGATGCTGGCGCAGCCCGTCGACGACATCGTCGAAGCGCTCGCGAAAATTCCAGTTGCGTCAGTTGAGTGGAAGCTCGACGGCGCGCGCGTGCAGGTTCACAAGTCTGGAGCTGAAGTCCGCGTGTTTTCCAGGACCGGCAAAGAGTTGACCACTGAAACGGTCGAGATCGTTGAAGGCGTTCGACAACTCGATGCGGATGTTTTGATTCTTGATGGTGAGGTGATTGCACACAAGAGCGACGGCACACCGTTTCCATTTCAAGACACGATGCGGAGGTTCGGCCGTGTGCAGGACGTTTCTCGAGTGCGAGAAGCGATGCCGCTCTCGGTGTTTTTTTTCGATTGCCTACGCCTTAATGACGATGACCTGACGGGTCGACCGGGCCACGAACGCTTTGAGGCGCTGTTTCGGGTCACCGGGCGGTCATCGACAATCCCTCGGCTTGTGACATCTGATATCAAAACGGCGCAGGCGTTTTACGATGACGCAGTCGCGCGCATGCACGAAGGTGTAATGGTCAAAGCGCTCGATGCGCCGTACGAGCCGGGTTGCCGCAGCGCCTCTTGGCTCAAGGTCAAGCGGGCGCACACGCTGGATCTGGTGGTCATAGCGGCCGAATGGGGTCACGGCCGACGCAAAGGCTGGTTGTCGAACCTGCACCTGGCCGCGCGCGATCCGGCCACCAACAGCTTCGTGATGCTCGGCAAGACTTTCAAGGGCATGACCGATGCGACGCTGAAGTGGCAAACGGAAGCGCTGCTTGCGCGCGCAGTGGGCCGCGATGAGTGGAGCGTGCGTGTCAGACCCGAGCTGGTGGTCGAGGTCATGTTCAACGATTTGCAGACGAGCTCGCGCTACCCTGCAGGACTCGCACTGCGGTTTGCGCGGATCAAGGGTTACCGCATAGACAAAACCCCCGACCAAGCGGATACGATAGACACCGTGCGCGCTATTCACGAGAATCAGTCAGCGCCGCATTCCGCTGACGCTTGACCCGCCTTGAAACGCGTTTTGCACTAACCTGAGGGAGAAACGATGAAATCGGTTGCAACCGGCATTGCCTTGATCGCGGCGGCGTTTTCGTTCGCTGCGCTTGCGCAGGGAACCAAGACGATGGACGGCGCACTGGCCGATGCAAAAGGCATGACGTTGTATACGTTCGACAAAGACACCGCGGGCAACGGCAAGAGCGTCTGCAACGGACCGTGCGCAACCAGCTGGCCACCGCTTGCCGCTACCGCGACCGACAAGGTCACCGGCGATTAC
>JACCYC010000250.1 GCA_013696665.1 Burkholderiaceae bacterium
ATACGTGGGAGGTCGAGCGCGACCGCCTGTTCGGCAACGCCGAGGTGCACGACATGGCGGTTGCCATTGGCGTTGATCCGCATGGCCCTGATGATGCGGTCAGTCTTGACGGCCTGCGCTACGGCAAGGTGTGCATCCTGGCCGATGCCGACGTCGACGGCTCGCACATTCAGGTGCTGTTGTTGACCTTGTTCTTCCGCCATTTTCCGCAGCTTGTGCATCGGGGCCATATCTACGTGGCGCGGCCCCCTCTGTACCGCGTTGACGTCCCGGCATTGGGAAAACGGCCGGCGCGCCGCCTCTATTGCCTCGATGAAGCCGAGCTGGATACCACGCTCGAGAAATTGGTCGACGAGAACGTGAAGGAGGGCAGCTGGAACATCGCGCGCTTCAAGGGTCTCGGCGAGATGAACCCCGAGCAGTTGTGGGAAACCACGATGAACCCCGATACGCGGCGCCTAATGCTTGTGGGTTTGGGTGATATTGCCGGAGCCGAAACATCGGCGATGATGACGATGCTGATGGGGCGTGCAGAGAGTCAGGCACGCAGGGCGTGGCTGGAAGACCACGGCAACGAGATCGAAGCAGACGTCTAACCTGTGGAAACGCCCGACGCACGGGCTTGTGCGCCGCCTGCTTATAGGCATACTCGCGCACCGATAGCGGAAAAAGGGGCTCGATGCCCGCGGCATCCCCACTCAATTCGACCAGCGCAGCATTCCGCGTTTCGCGTCAGCTTTCAGTAGCAGCGCAATCACGCTGGTTCGGTGCGCTGATCGCGGCGTTGGCTATTGCTTTTATCGTTGCATTGGCCGCCCCAAGGCTTGTGGTCGGGACGGACGACACGTGGCTGAGCGGCCAAGCGCTGTCGCCACTGCGCACGGCATTGGGCTTGGCCCTGCTGGTCACACTCGCGCTTTGGTTAATCGGAAGTCGCATCGCATTCGACGAGATGCAGGCGCAAGCGCGTCGCTGGGAGCGTTCGATTGAATCCATGAACGTCGGCATCGCTCTGTACGATTGCGACGATCGCCTGATCAATTGCAACGCAACGTTCCGCGCGTTTTTTCCGGAAGTCGCGGCGATGCTTATTCCCGGTGTTCATTTTTACGACGTCGTCAAGGCGTACTACGAATCGGCGCCGCCCGAAGTCATCGACGGCCGGACACTCGAACAGTTTCTTGATGACGCACGGCGTCGCCGCAGCGGCTCCGAAGTCACTGAAGTCGTGCGGCACCACCATCAACGCTGGCTGCTGGTGACTGACTGCCGCACTGAAGACGGCGGCATCATCAGCTTCTGTCGGGACGTGACCGAACAGCAGCTGATCGAACATGAGCTGTCGAATCGTCGCAAACTGGTCGATGACCTGACAGAGCTCACCTATGACTGGTTCTGGCGTCAGGACGCCGAGGGCAAGTTCACAGAGTTTTCAGCCACAGTTGAAGTGCACATGCGGCAAAGCGGCGCCGAGCTGATAGGAAAAAAGCGAAGCGAAATGGCGCACTTCGAGGGAGACGCACAGGCCTATGCGCGGCATCTGGCGCATATCGAGCGGCGCGAGCCTTTTCCGTGGCTTACCTACCGCACCAGGCGCGGCGACGGCACACCGATGTGGATCGCGGCGACAGGCAAACCCATTTTTGGCCAACGGGGTGAATTTCTTGGCTATTACGGTGCCGGTCGCGATGTCACCGACCGTGAGGAAACGTTGGCAGCCCTGCGCAAGAGCGAAGAGCGCTTTCGTGCGCTGACGCTTCTGGTGAGCGAGTGGTACTGGGAGACCGATACGGAGCTGCGACTGACCAGCGTGCGCGGTGCGCCCGGTCTTGAGGAACGTGTACAGCAACTGCTGCTGGGTCAGCGGGTGTGGGACATCGCCGGCATTGATCGATCGATGCCGGTGAACTGGGAGAAGGTGCGCTCGGATGTTGCTGAACGACGGCCCTTCAAGCACCTGAAGATCAAGTTGTATCGGGATCACCTTGGGCAGAGCGCGTACTACGAAATGTCGGGACAGCCCGTGTTCGAGCGCGGCGAGTTTGTCGGCTATCGCGGACTCGCCTCGGACGTGACGCAGCGCGAAACGTTGATCGCAAAGATCTCTGATGATGAGGCGCGGTTTCGCGCGCTGACTGAGCTGTCGTCGGACTGGTACTGGGAAATGGATGATCAATTGCGCTTTACGGTCTTGCGTCGCGGCGAACGCGACACCATTAACCTGGACGATTCCGACATCATTGGCAAGCATCGCTGGGAGCTGCCCGGGGAGTTGATACGACCGTCATCATGGGACGAACATCGCGCGACCCTTATGGCGCGGCAGCCGTTTCGCGACCTGATGTTCCGACGCTGGATGCCCGACGGCTCTTACGTTTACAACGTGACCAGCGGTGACCCAGTGTATGACGCGTTCGGTAAATTTGTCGGGTACCGCGGTATTGGCAAAAATATCACCGAGCAAGTCCGTTCGCAGGAGCGCATCGAGCGGCTCGCTACAGTCGACGAGCTAACCCAACTTGCCAACCGGCCGACTTTCGATGAGCACGCCGGCCGCATTCTTGCCAACGCGTACGCGGCTGAAAAGCGTTGCGCCTTGTTGTTCGTCGACCTGGACAATTTCAGATTGCTCAACAATGGATACGGCCATCGGGTGGGTGACCAGATGCTGGCCATCGTGGCGAGCCGGATGCGCGAAGTCATCGGCGATCCGCATCTGATCGGCCGTCGTGGCGGTGACGAACTCGTTGTGTTGCTGGTCGATATCCCGCGTGCCGACCATGCAGTCGAACTGGCGCGAACGCTGATCGCGTCGATATCGGAACCCGCACGCATCCTCGGCATGGATGTCTCGGTGACGCCGTCGGTCGGCATCAGCTTTTTCCCGCAGGACGGAATCGATCTCGACTCGCTGTTGAACGCCGCCGATGCCGCGATGTATCAGGCCAAGGAAAACGGACGGCAGACGTATGCGTTCTACACGCCGACCGTAGCTCGTCGAGCTGATTTGCGGCTGCGCCTGGAGCAGCGCCTGCGCAAGGCTGTCGAGGCCCGCGACTTCAAGCTTGTCTATCAACCGTTGATATCGCTCGACGATGGCAAGCTGGTCGGCGCTGAGGCGTTGATCCGCTGGAAGGACGCTGAACTCGGCGATATTTCTCCGGTGGAATTCATTCCGATCGCCGAGGAGTCGGGCCTGATCGTGGCGCTTGGCGAATGGGTGCTGCACGAAGCGTGTCGCGCGCGGCGCGACTGGCGCATGCAGGGTTTAGATATACCGCCACTGTCGATCAACATGTCGGGCGTGCAGCTGCGCCAGTTGAGCTGCGTCGAGGGTCTGCTCAACGTGCTGAGCGAGTACGAGGTGGCTCCTGACGACATCGAGATCGAAGTCACCGAAACTGGATTGCTGGACACCTCCGCGGTGTCGCGTGAGAACCTGGTGCGCATGCGAAATGCCGGTATCAGAATCGCGCTGGATGATTTCGGCGTCGGCTTTTCGAGCCTCGCCCATCTGCGCGATCTGCCGATCCATCGTCTGAAAATCGATCGCAGCTTTACGGTGGAATGCATGCGCGATGCGCGAACACTGACGATCGTGAAGGCCGTAATCGACATGGCGCGATCGCTTGGCATCAACATCACGGCCGAGGGCATCGAAACGCAGGCGCAGCAGACCTGGATGCAGCACCTGGGATGTGACTCCGCGCAAGGCTACCTGTTCGCACGCCCGCTGAACGTCGACGATTTCGTGCGCATGTTCATTGATCGCCGTGGCGTCGGACGCGAGCGGTCCTTGATGCATTAAGCGGGCGTTGCGGTCGCGCCGTGGTGGCGCCGGTAGAATCGCGCCGCGCCTTCGCAGTGCCCCCTCATGGTTGAACAACAGACACTCTTTCCTCCCTCGGCTGGCGGCGGCGACGGCGATGACTCGCTGACGCTCGCCCGCTTCGCGCAGCAAGCCTATCTCGACTACGCAATCTCGGTGGTCAAAGGACGCGCGCTGCCCGATGGCTCGGACGGCCAAAAGCCGGTGCAGCGCCGGATCTTGTACGCAATGAACGCGATGGGTTTGGCCTCGGGGTCGCGCCCGGTAAAGTCAGCTCGTGTGGTCGGTGACGTGCTCGGTCGCTATCACCCGCACGGCGATCAGGCAGCGTACGACGCGCTGGTGCGCATGGCGCAGGATTTTTCACTGAGGTATCCGCTGATCGACGGTCAGGGCAACTTCGGCAGCCGCGATGGCGATGGTGCGGCCGCGATGCGCTACACCGAGGCCCGGCTGACGCCGATCGCGCGGCTGCTGCTCGATGAAATCGACGAGGGCACGGTCGATTTCATGCCGAACTACGACGGCTCGACGCAGGAGCCGCGGCTGTTGCCTGCACGGCTTCCATTCGTGTTGCTCAATGGTGCCTCGGGTATTGCGGTGGGTATGGCGACCGAGATTCCATCGCACAACTTGCGTGAAGTAGCAGCCGCGACCTTGCTATTGCTGCGGAATCCCAAGGCGAAGCTCGAGGAAGTACTGCGCGAAATGCCGGGTCCGGATTTTCCGGGAGGCGGTCAGATCATTTCGTCGCCAAGCGATATTCGCGATGTCTATGCCAGCGGACGTGGCAGCGTCAAGGCGCGCGCGCGATTCGAGTTTGAGGAGCTGGCGCGGGGGCAATGGCAATTGATCGTTAACGAACTTCCCCCAGGCGCAACCTCTCAGCGCGTCCTCGAGGAAATCGAAGAACTGACCAACCCCAAGGTCCGCGCGGGCAAGAAAGCGTTGACCAGCGAACAGCAGCAGACCAAGCAGACGATGCTGTCGTTGCTCGATACCGTACGCGATGAGTCAGGCAAGGATGCAGCGGTCCGGTTGGTGTTTGAGCCACGCACGTCGAAGATCGATCGCGACGAATTGACGCGTGCACTGCTGGCGCACACCAGCATGGAGGGGAGCGCGTCGATCAATTTGGTGATGATCGGCGGCGACGGACGGCCACGCTGCAAGCCGCTGGTCACGGTGCTACTCGAGTGGATTGAATTTCGCATTGCCACTGTGCGCAGGCGGACCGAGCACCGGCTGCAGCGCGTCGATGATCGCCTGCACATTCTGGAGGGACGGCAGCTGGTGCTGCTATCGATCGACCGGGTGATCAAGCTGATTCGCAATTCGGACGAGCCCAAGCCCGAGTTGATGCGCACGTTCAAGCTTTCTGAGCGGCAGGCCGATGACATTCTCGACCTTCGGCTGCGGCAACTTGCACGGCTTGAGGGATTTCGCATCGAACAGGAAATCGCGGAACTGCGCAAAGAGCAAGCCGCGCTTGGCAAGCTGCTCAATTCGGACCCCGCGCTGCGCAAGCTGGTCGGCAAGGAGGTTGAAGATGACGGCAAGAAATATGGTGACAAGGATCCGCGGCGCACGCTGATCGAAACCGCAGAACGGGCGACCGTCGATAACCGAGTGGCCGACGAGCCGATTAGCGTGATCGTTTCAGAGAAAGGCTTCGTGCGTGCACGCACCGGTCACGCGCACGACGCCGGCCAGTTTGCGTTCAAGACGGGTGACGCATTGCATGCCGTGTTCGAGTGTCGCACTGTCGACTCGCTAATTGCAGTTGGCAGCAATGGGCGTGTCTACTCGGTGCCTGTGTCCCAGTTGCCGTCGGCGCGCGGCGACGGCGCACCGGCCACGTCGCTGATCGATCTGGAAGCCGAAACGCGGCTCGTGGGTTATGTCGCGGGCGCCCCCTCGCAGCCGGTACTGCTGGCTACGAGCAATGGGTTCGGTTTTGCGGCAACACTAGGTGACCTGTCATCGCGCCAGCGTGGCGGAAAACAATTTATCAATGTCGACGCGGGAGCCGAGCCGCTGCGTCCGCAATTCGCCGATCCATCTTCAGATCACCTGATTGCAACTCTGTCCGAGCGCGGGCGTGTACTGATATTTGATGCGGCCGAATTGAAAGCGTTATCGGGCGGAGGTCGCGGCGTGACGCTAATGGATCTCGACGATGGCGAGAAGCTGTTGGCGGCGCTGCCGATTTCCAACGGCGTGATCCTGACAGGGACTCGTGGCAGTTCTGGCAAGCCGAGCGAGGTCAGGCTCGCCGGGCAAACGCTGGCAGCGCAACGAGGTCATCGCGCGCGCAAGGGCAAGCTCGTGGACGCAAGATTGAAACCGCCTTTTGATCTGCGAAAACCGGCTGACAACATCGAGTAAGTGTCCGCGGCAAGGGCGAATACACTTCAGCACTGCTCGCATTGACAGGACATTGGTAATTCGCATGCGGATCCTCTACACCACTTTGTTGTTCTTGCATGTTCTGGGCGTCGTCATCTGGGTTGGCGGCATGTTCGTTCTGCATTTCGCCGTGCGGCCATCGGTTGCGCGCCTGCAGGAGGCGTCAATGCGCCTGACCCTGTTGTCGTCGATCCTGGGCAGATTCATGTCCTGGGCAGCGATGGCGGTGATCGTCGTGTTGGCAAGCGGACTGGCGATGATCTTTAGCAGTGGAGGATTTCGCAACGCACACTTGTCAGTGCACCTGATGCTCGGCGTCGGGCTTGCGATGATGGCGCTTTATCTGCATATCCGGTTCGGTCCGTTCCGGCGCATGCGGGCGGCGGTGGTCACGAGCGACTGGCCGGTCGCGGCGGCCAATCTTGAAACCGTCCGTAAGCTCGTTGCACTTAACCTCGGGCTCGGCGTTCTCACCATCGCGATTGCAACGATCGGCCGCGCTCTGCTGTAGCGGCCGGCTATCCGCCGGCTTTCAGCTTCGTGTCGCTTTATCAACTTATCGGTGGATTTGTCGTGCGCCACTGGCGCGCCTATGTCGCATCGGCATTGATGCTGATCGGCATCGCTGTGCTGACCGTGTGGGTACCCCGCGTTGTTGGCAAGGCGGTCGACGGACTCATCGCTGGCACATTGAGCGGCGGCGCGTTGACGCGCGAGCTTTTCACGCTCGTGATTATGGGGGCGGTCATTTACTTGCTGCGGGTCGGCTGGAGGCTGCAGCTTTTTTCTGCGGCGTACCAACTGGGTGTCGAACTTCGAACCCGCCTGTACGAGCGGCTGGCGCATCAAGGACCGTCGTTTTTCAACCGCAGTCGTACAGGCGACCTGATGGCGCGCGCCACCAACGACGTCGATGCGATCGAGATGGCCGCGGGCGAGGCCTTCCTTGCGGGATTCGACGGCACGCTGACGTTGATCCTCGTGATCGCGATGATGGCGCTGGGCATCGACTGGCGACTAGCGCTGATTGCATTGCTGCCCTTTCCGCTGATGGCGCTCGCCTTCTGGCTGATCTCGCGGCGCGTACACATTGCGTGGCGCGATTCTCTCGATCGGTTTTCGAATCTGAACGATCATGTTCAGGAAACCATTGGCGGTGTGCGAACGCTGCGCGCGCTCGGGCTTGAAATGCACGCCGGCCGCGAGTTCGCACAACGCGCAGGTGCCGCAGCCGATGCCAACTTCCGTGCATTGAAATGGGAGGCGGCGTACGAACCTGCAGTGGGACTGACGCTGACCATCGCTACCGCGCTGACGCTTGGGGTTGGTGGATGGCTTGTGTGGCAGCAGGAACTGACGGTTGGAGAACTTACGAGCTTTGCGATGTATCTGTCGCAGCTGATTTGGCCAATGTTTGCCGCGGGCTGGGTGCTATCGCTGATTGAGCGCGGCAAGGCAGGCTGGACGCGCCTTCAGCCGACGCTCGCGGAGCCCCTGTCAATTGCCGACAATGGCACAACTGATGCGATGCCCACGGGCCCGTTGCGTTTCGAGCAGGTGAGCTTCAGCTATGGAGCGCAATCGCCGAACGCGATCGAAGACCTCTCCTTCGAGCTGCCCGCTGGCCACACGCTCGGAATTGTTGGGCCCACAGGATCCGGTAAGTCCACGTTGCTCGCGCTGCTGTTACGCCATTACGCGCCCAATAGCGGACGAATCACGTGGGGCGGTTCTCCGATCGAGGGCTATACGCTCAATGCGCTGCGCGGTGCGATCAGTTGGGTTCCGCAGGAGGCGTTTTTGTTTTCCGCGACGCTTGCCGAAAACATCGCGCTCGCGCGTAGCGATGCAACCCATATTGAACTCGAGAATGCGGCCGAGCTCGCGGCGCTGCACGACGACATTGCTCGATTCCCGCAGGGCTATCAAACCCTGGTTGGCGAGCGCGGCGTTACGCTTTCGGGGGGCCAGCGGCAAAGAGTCGCGATCGCGCGCGCGCTGCTCACCGAAAAGCCGACGCTGCTACTCGACGACGCGCTGTCCGCTGTCGACACCGGCACTGAGACACGGATCCTTTCGCATCTGCGAGCCGAACGTTCCGAACAGCAGGTGGGTTCGCCGCAGCAGCACCGCACCGCGATCATTGTCAGTCATCGGCTATCTGCGGTCGCACAAGCCGACAACATCTTGGTATTGCGTGCCGGGCGAATCGTTGAAGCCGGATCGCACCAGCAGCTGTTGCACGCAAATGGCTGGTACGCGTCGCAGTGGCGTTATCAGCAGCTCGAGGCCAGCTTGGAGGCGGCTTGAATCTTAAAGGCCGCTGCGAGCAAGGGTCGGCGATGTCCGACCAGGTCGCCGTGTAATGGCCGCCACTACCGGTGCCCTCGGATCCACCAGCCCGCGGCTGGTGCACCGCGCCGAGCGCCGCCAGGCGTTTGCGCTGCTGTGGCAAGCGGCACGACCCGACAGAAAGCAGCTGCTGTGGGCGAGCGCATTCCTGCTGGTGGCGGGTGGACTTGAGGCGCTCGGGCCGATTTTTGGAAAGGTGTTCATCGACAATTATTTGTTGCCGCGAAAGCTTGACGCGCTGTCGATCACTTTGCTGTTGACGGGAATTGTTGGCGCGGGATTCAGCGCAAGCGTGGTGCGCTATTTTCAACTGGTGCGACTGGCCGGACTTGCGATGCGTTCGGTGCGTCGGTTGCGCGAAAGCGTCTATACCCATGTGCTGCGGCTGCCGATGGCTTTCTTTGATCGGGCGATCACCGGGCAGCTGGTAAGCCGTATCACGAACGACACCGAACAAATCCGTCAGCTATATGTGCAGGTGCTGTTCGAAATGCTGCAGGGCGTGACGGTGCTGTTAGGCGCAGTCGCGGCAATGGCATGGCTCGACTGGCGGCTGATGCTTATCGTGCTGACGCTGATTCCGGCGACGTTCGCCATTGTCGTCGGTTATCAGAGGCTCTCATCGCACGCGGTGCGGCGTTCGCGCGAACTGCGCAGCGATATCAATGCGCAAATGGCGGAAAGCATTGCGGGCATGAGTGTCTTGCAGGCAACTCGCGCGGCCAATCGGTTCGCGCAGCGTTTTGTGCGCACCAATCGCGACCATTACGATGCGCGTCTCGGGGAGGTGCGTGCGAACGCATGGCTGCTTCGGCCGGCTCTCGACATGCTCAACGTTCTGTTGATCGTGGCAATCATCGCGGCCTTTGGCACCCAATCGCTAGGCGCTCTTGAAGTCGGGCTGCTGTACGCCTTCATCAGCTATGTGGCGCGCGTGGTTGAGCCGTTGATTCAGATCACGATGCAATTTTCGCTGTTGCAGCAGGCGTTGGTGGCAGCCGCACGCGTCAATACGCTGCTTGACGAAGGTGAGTCGCAGCGCGTCACGCATCAGCGGCGAATCGATCGCGGCCAGGTTCGACTCAGCGACGTCAGCTTCGGCTACGACCCTCAGGTTCCGGTGCTGCACGACATCACCATCGACATTCCGGCCGGCCACTTCGTCGGCATCGTTGGCCATACCGGCAGTGGCAAATCGACATTGCTCTCGCTGCTTCTCCGCTTTTATGCACCGCAGGCAGGGCGTCTGGAAATCGACGGGATTCCGCTGGCAACGATCGGCGACGAGCACTTTCGGGCCGACGTCGGCCTGGTACCGCAAGAGCCGTTTCTGCTGGCGGCGAGTGCGCGCGAGAACATCGACATGGGACGCGGTCTGTCGATGGCGCAGATCGAAGCGGCTGCGCATGCGGCTAGTGCGGACGCTTTCATAAGCGCGCTCGAGCAGGGATACGACACCCCACTTAGCGAGGGCGGAGCACGCCTGTCGTCGGGGCAGAAGCAGTTGATTGCAGTGGCGCGCGCGCTGGCGGGTGAGCCGCGCGTGCTGTTTCTTGACGAAGCCACGTCACGCATCGATAGCGATACAGAGCAACAGGTCGCGCAGGCATTGACGCTTCTGCACGGCAAGACCACCGTGATCGCGATCGCGCATCGGCTGTCGACGATCCGCGCTGCCGACCGCATCTTCGTCTTGAGCCACGGCCGGGTCGCCGAACAGGGCACGCACGACGCGCTGATGCAAATCGAAGACGGCATCTACCAGCGGCTCTACCTGCTGCAAAAAATCGGCGAATGAGCGCGATTCTCAGGTTTCCGCGCGGGGCACGGTGGGAACTGGGTGCGTGCGACCCAGCGTCCACGATCACGGCGCAAACCGCGCGATAATGCGCGCCCCTTTATGCAACCCATTCCAACATGGAAACGCAAGACATAGACCGCAAGGAAACGCTCGGCTTTCAGGCCGAAGTCAAACAGCTGCTGCAGTTGATGATTCATTCGCTGTACAGCAACAAGGAAATATTCTTACGCGAATTGATCAGCAACGCTTCGGACGCGTGCGACAAGCTGCGTTTCGAGGCGATGTCGCAACCCGGTTTACTCGCGGGCCACTCCGAGCTTGGCGTCACGGTCTCGCTCGATAAGGCCGCGCGCACGCTGACCGTCTCCGACAATGGAATCGGTATGTCACGCGCGGAGGCCATTGGGCATCTTGGGACGATTGCAAAATCGGGCACCCGCGAATTCTTCGCGCAGCTTTCGGGTGACCAGCAAAAAGATGCGCAACTGATCGGCCAGTTCGGCGTCGGCTTCTACTCGAGCTTTATCGTCGCCGACAGCGTCACGGTGGTGTCGCGTCGTGCCGGCAGCGAGGTGTCCGAGGCCGTCCGCTGGCAAAGCGACGGCGGTGGCGAATTCAGCGTCGAGCCTGCTGAGCGCGCTGAATCAGGCACCGATGTAACCCTGCATCTGCGCGAAGGTGAAGACGAATTCCTGTCGGCGGGCAAGCTGAGATCGGTAATCACGCGTTATTCCGATCACATTTCGTTGCCGATCCGTATGCGCAAGGAAATCTGGGACAAAGATAAAAGCGAATACATCCAGACCGACGAAATGGAAACGATCAATCAGGCGAGCGCGCTGTGGGCGCGGGCCAAGGCTGACGTTACCGAGGAGCAGTATCGCGAGTTCTACAAGCACGTCTCGCACGACTTTGGAAACCCACTCGCGTGGACCCATAACCGCGTTGAGGGTCGCTCCGAATACATCCAGCTGTTGTACGTGCCTGAGCGTGCGCCGTTCGACCTTTGGGATCGGCAGCAGCGCCACGGCCTGAAGCTTTACGTCAAGCGCGTCTTCATCATGGAGGACGCAGGCGACCTGATGCCGACTTATCTGCGATTCGTGCGCGGGGTCATCGATTCGTCGGATCTGCCGTTGAATGTGTCGCGCGAGATTCTGCAGCAGAGCCGCGACGTGAAGGCGATCCGCGAGGGTTCGAGCAAACGCGTTCTGACGATGCTCGAGGACCTGGCGGAGAACCGGAAGGACGACTACGCCAAGTTCTGGAACGAGTTTGGCCAGGTGTTGAAGGAAGGCATCGGCGAGGACGCCGGCAACCGTGAGCGAATCGCGAAGTTGCTGCGTTTTTCATCAACAACGAGTGACGCGCAGACGGTCGCACTCGCTGATTACGTCAGCCGGATGACCGACAAGCAGAAAGCGATTTACTACGTGACCGCAGACTCGCTGGCTGCGGGTAAGGCTAGCCCGCATCTGGAGATTTTCCGGCGCAAGGACGTCGAAGTGCTGATCCTGACTGACCGAGTCGATGAATGGATGCTTTCGTTCCTCGACGAGTACGACGGCAAGCCGCTGCTATCGGTCGCCAAGGGCGATCTCGATCTGGGCGATCTCGCCGAGGCCGATGAGAAAGAAGAGCAGCGCAAGGCTGTGGAGCAGAACAAGGCGCTGGTGCAAGCTGTCAAGGGGGCGCTGGGTGAGCGCGTCAAAGAGGTGAGGGTGACGCTACGGCTTACTGACTCCCCAGCGTGCGTTGTCGCCGACGAGCATGCGATGAGCCAGCACTTGCAGCGGCTGCTGAAGGATGCCGGCCAGAGTGCTCCTGCTTCGGTGCCGATTCTCGAACTCAACCCAAATCATCCGCTTGTGCAACGGCTGTCGACGCACCTTCAGGCCGACGGCCCGCAGCTGGCTGAATGGTCGGCCCTGCTGCTTGACCAGGCCATTCTTGCGGAAGGTGGACGGCTCGAAAATCCGGCGGAATTCGTCAGGCGATTGAATACGATGCTGATGAATGCCGGGGCCTGAAACAGCGGATCGGTTGCTGCAAGGATTTGCGCCGGTCATCAGTCGCCATGCGCACCGCTTGATCCTCGGCAGCTTTCCGTCAGAGGTTTCGCTCGCGGCCGGTCAGTATTACGCGCACCCTCGCAACCAGTTTTGGCGTTTACTGGGCGATCTGACCGGCGAGCCGCTTGCGGCTCGGCCGTACAGCGAGCGGTTGAAGCGGGTACTTGTGCATCGGATCGGAATTTGGGACGTGTTGCACGCGTGCGAGCGGCAGGGCAGTGGCGATGCAGCGATTCGAAATTACCAAGCCAACACCTTTGCGCGCCTGCGCCGGCTCGCTCCATCGTTGGCGTCCGTCGCTTTCAACGGTCAAACGGCGGGGCGTTTTGCCCCAACTTTTGCGGCCGGCGGCTTCCAGGTTGCCGTGCTTCCGTCGTCGAGTCCCGCACACGCGGGGCGCACCTACGAGCAAAAGCTGACCATATGGAAGAAGTGGTGGGACGCATCCGAGCCCGAAAATCCGGCGACTCGACGCCCGTGATAGGTCAAGAAGGGGGCAAATGAACCGCAATTACCGGTCCGCCAGGCTCGGTTAATCGGCTAATCTTTCGACCCTCGGGCCCGGCCGTCGCGCCCCGTATAACCGTACCTGTGAGTTCACCGTCCTCTTCCAGCCCAGTACGCGCCAGCCGCACGACGGTTCATCGTGTGATTGGCGAGATGCGCAAGACCGTCCGGGCGCAGCTCGAGCCCATGTTGCCCGACGCGGCACGCGAAGCAATTCAGGTGATCGACTCGGACGACGACGCGTCAGCGACACTGAAGAAATCCGTGCGCCGGTTGCTGGTGGATCAGCGCGAGTTTTCAAATTCGTTTTTCACCGCGGTCGATACTCAGATCGATGCTGCAATCAACGAACTGTTTGCGGGCAACCAGGACAAAGCAGCCGCGCAACCAGCCAAGGCCACCAGCTTATCGTTGGTCGACTACGACGAAATGGAAGAAGCGATGGTGGTCGATCGCTTCTCCTCGCGTATTCGCAATGCGGCCGACACATCGTTCACGCCGTTAACTCAACGTCTCGCCAAGTCGTTGCAGATCCCTGGCCTTGGAGATCGCGAGAACCCTTTTCATCCGATTCGCTTTTGCCGCGCGCTCGGCGACGCTATCGACAAACTGGGATTTAAAGGCGACGAGCGCCATGCCGTTCTCAAGGCCTTCGACGTCAGTCTGCTCAAGCCGTTGGTGGCGGTCTATACCGCGCTGAACGACGAGCTTGAAGGAAAAGGGGTGCAGGACGGCGCGGCGCAGTCTGCGGGTTCTAAGCACACCGGCTTTCGAAATACGATGATCGGCAGCGGTGGCCGAATCACCC
Source organism: Burkholderiaceae bacterium (assembly GCA_013696665.1). Classification (GTDB taxonomy): domain Bacteria; phylum Pseudomonadota; class Gammaproteobacteria; order Burkholderiales; family Burkholderiaceae_F; genus JACCZX01. Next base: position 13,779 of record JACCYC010000250.1, read on the forward strand.
AAGGCCCACCGGGCGGTGTTTCCCACGGCCCGATCACCGGGGCAACAGCAGAGCAGTTGCTGAGCGCCCTTTATCAACGCATGCAGGTGCCCACGGTACCCGGCGGCGCTCGGTCGCCGCAGATGCCGCATACGCAAATGCCTCCGTCGGCACCGATGTTTGATCGTGTGGCACCGGTGACCGGCGCGGGGATGATGTCGCCTGGCTTCGTGATTACCGGAACGTCGTCGACACCGTTGGCTCCGGGCACGCCGGTGCAATTTGCAGCGATCGATCCCGGATTGCTGGCGTCGATCAACGAAGTGCAGCGACTGAACGCGCTTGCCACAATGAGCGGTAAGAGTGGGGCGGCCGCCGCGGTGATCAGCGAGCGCGACGAAGCGCACCTGCGCTCACACGTGGCTGAAAAAGCCACGAAGCAGATCGACAAGTTGACGATCGAACTGGTCGGCATGTTGTTTGATCGGATTCACCAGGACAAGCATCTGCCCGCCGAGATCAAGACAGCGATCTCGCGTCTGCAATTTCCGATCATGAAGGTCGCACTGGCAGATTCGGAATTGTTCGTGTCGCCGGTTCAGCCGGCACGCCGGTTAATGGACCGGATTGCTGCCACTGGAATCGGATGGCGCCCAGAGGGCGAGGACAACGTTCGCTACCTGAGCGAAGTAAACAAAGCCGTCAACACTGTAGTGCTCGCAATCAATGAAGGCCCGCCGGTTTTTGAGCGAGCACTGGGCGAGTTCGACCAGTACCTCGCCGAGGAACGCGTGCGCGATGACGACCCGGTGCTGCGCGCCAAGCGCGCGCTGGAAGAAGCCGAAACCCGCGAGATCATGGGAATCAACGCGGCGATCGGCATCCGTCGCGCGTTTGATGGCGTGCAGATCGAATCGTATTTACGCGATTTTCTGCTCGATGCGTGGGTCAAGGCACTCGTTGCGGCGACGCTGCGCGAGCGGACGCAACCGTCGTTCGCCAAGAAGTTCCGCGACGTCGTTCCTGACCTCGTTTGGAGTGTGCAACCGAAGATCAATCCCGACGATCGCAAGCGGCTCGTCAAGACCATCCCGGCGGTACTGAGCACCGTGCGCGAAGGACTGCAGCTGATCGAATTCACGGCGGCGCAGTCGCAGGAATTTTTTTCGCGTCTGATGGGCTCTCATGCGCAGGCGGTCAAGGCGCTTGAGGTTGCCTATGGCACCGGGGCACCCATGGATTCGGCTGCGTTCAAGCGCAAGCTCGACGAAGTACAGATCGTCGAGCCGCCGCCAGTGGTCGAAAATGAACACGAGCAGCCTCTGACGATTACCCCCGAAGTTCTGCGGAGCGCCGTTGCCGCAAACCACGCCGAGATCAACCTGCTCGAGGCGCCACTTACGGTGCAACCTGAGGAAATGATCTCGATCGAGCAGTTGTCCGATGATGCGCTGGATACTTTGGTCGAGGGATGGCAGCGAGGTACCTGGTTCGATTTGTGGACCGGCGAGCAAACGGAGCGTGTCAGGCTGCGCTGGATCAGTCCACGCCGGAATTTTTACCTGTTTACGTCGGCCGATACCGGCAAAGCGCACAGTCTCGCGCCGCTGATCCTGCGCGGCTATGTGCGGGCCGGGCGAATCAGGACAGCCGAACGCGCACCGCTGTTCGAACGCATGGTCGACGGCATGATGCGCGATCTGCAGCCCGAAGGCGCGCCCGCGTAAGGTGCCACGCAATCGAAAAGCTGCGGCCGTCACGCTTTCCGAAGAACATGGCGTGCGTTATCTGCACTTCGGGACCGAATGGATTCAAGGTGGTATGCGAATTTCGCGACCGTTTGCTCTTGAGCTCGAATATCAGCAACAGATGATGGCAATAGGTCTGTTCTTGCCGGATCCGCAGCGTGTTGTTCAACTGGGTCTGGGTGCCGGCGCACTGACCAAATTTTGTTGGCGCTATGTGGCCAGTGCCACGATCGTTGCGGTGGAGCTCAGCACGACGGTGATTGATGCGGCAAGGGCGTGGTTTTGCGTGCCACCCGATGGCTCGCGCCTTGCAGTTGTCAATGCAGACGCGCGGGAATTCATCAGCCGGCCATCGGAGCGCCGTCGAGCCGACTGGTTGCAGGTCGACCTTTACGATGAAAACGCGCGCGGCCCCGTCTATGACGATGTCACTTTTTATCGCGCCTGCCGCAAATTGCTGCGGTCACCGGGTGTTGCATCGTTCAATCTCTTCGGCGCGAGCTTCGAGCCGAGCTTCGCCGCGATCGCGGCCGCCTTCGACGACCGTGTGCTGGCGTTGCCGGAAGCGGATGCTGGAAACCGCATCGTGCTGGCCATGCAAGGACCACCGCTGGATGTGCCCTTTGCGGCACTTGATCTACGCGCGCGCGAACTTGAGGCGCGCTGGCAGCTTGATGCCAGTGGATGGGTAGACGGTCTGCGCAGCGAGAACGCGTTCGGTGCGCGTTTCGATGTTTAAAAGACGCTAAACGTTGGGGCAATGCCTTCAATTTCAGGACATTCGGACATCACTAACTGCTTAAACTCGCTTGACACGCCTTGCTGCGCAGATAGAGTCCGACGTCTACGTGGCGAGCCCTTGAGCGTGCGGCTGCCTTAACTTAGCGAAAGCCCAGGACTGCATGGAGTTTCCTCCGGCCTCCGACGCCTCGCGCGCAAGCGCTGAGGTGCCGTACGTGACGGCGGCGCAAGCATCCGCGCTGTTGCGCTCGGGCATGGCGATTTCCAACGAGCTGATGGGCGCCGCGTTCCCGGAGTTCGCGCGAACTATTCTTGAACAGCTGTCCGGCAAGTGGGACTTCGATGTTGGATCACCGCTCGTGCAGCGTCATCTTGCTGCAAAGCTCGGCGATCTGCATCCGACCTTCATGGCGCGTCTGCAGGAAACGCAGGATCAATATTTCAATGACATCACCGTAGGGCAAGTTCAAGCACCGCCCGGCTCGCTTGATGCAGAAACGCTGTCGCTGGTCGATTCGCTGTCCGTTGAGAGCAGCACCGTGGTCGAGCGTCACGCCAGCAAGGTTGCAGGCCAGATCGAACAATTGATGCGCGATCTGAATCTGGTCGTGGCGTTCCTCCTCGGCAAGACCAACGTGCGTAGTTCAGAGAATCCGCTTGGACCGGCGGTTTACGTGCGTGCGCTGCTTCGTGCGGCTGAAGACACCGACCTGCACAGGGAAGCGTGGGAATTTTTCCTTACGATTTTTGAAAAGCCGCTGGCCGAGGAGCTCGGCCGCATCGTGCGCCAGCTGCTCGATCACTACACGAACCACGGCGTCGACAGCAGAGCCATTCGTCGCACCCGCGCATCGCCCAAGAATTCGCCAAGTCCCTGGCAAGTCCCGGCGGCGCCCGGTACGCCCGGCGCGCGTAATGCTGGCACCACTCGGAATGCGGACAGCACTGCATCAGGCTCGGGCCGCCCCGGTGGCGCCGCAGGAAGCGCGCAGGGAAGTGGTGACGGCAATCAGCAGGAAGCGGGCCCCTCGGGTCCCGAGGAGCCCAACATGCTGCTCGGCGGTTTGCTGACGCGCCTGCAGGCGAACGCGCGCGGATCGCGTTTGCCGCATCTGCCTTCGCACGGATCGGCGCCGCAGCAGCTCTTGCAATCGATTGGGGAGTTTCAGCGTAACGATCTGAATGAGCTTGGACCCGGTGGCGATTTTGCGCTCCCCACCGAATCGATCGGCGCACTGCGCGACGAGTTGATCTCGAAGTCAACACGCGTGGTCGACAAACTGACCATCGAATTGGTCGGCATGCTGTTCGATCATGTGATGCAGGACAAAGGTGTTCCGTCCGAAATCAAGGCCCGCATTTCAAGGCTGCAGTTTCCTGTTCTCAAATCGGCTCTGATGGACGCGGCATTTTTTGCTTCGAGCGCGCACCCGGCACGCAAGCTGATTGATCGTATCGCCGGCACCTCCACCGGGTGGGAGCCGTACGGCGATGACAATCAACGCTATCTGAAAGAAGTCGACCGTGTGATCACCGAAATTCTGAAGAATTTCGAAACCGATCTCGGGGTGTTCGAGCGGTTGTACAGCGAGTTTGACAAGTTCGTCTCAGATATCACACCAGAGGAAAACGACCCGGTCTCGCGCGCCAAGAAGGCGCTTGAGGCCGCGGAGAAGCATGAGATTTTGTCGATCAACACAACGATTCAGGTCCGGCGTGCCTTTGAGCGCGTAGACCTCGAGCCGTATATCAAGGAATTTTTGCTAGGCGCCTGGGTGAAGGTGCTGGTTGCGGCAACCGTACGGCAGGAGAAGACGCCCGGATTTGCGAAGGCATTTCGAGACGTCATTCACGAAGTCGTGTGGTCTGTGCAGCCCAAGGCAAGCACGGAAGACCGTAGCAAGCTGGTCAAGTTGATTCCGCCGATGATCCGTGTGCTGCGTGACGGCTTTGGCTTGATCAATGCGCCGGAGCGCGAGC
>JACCYC010000281.1 GCA_013696665.1 Burkholderiaceae bacterium
GAGTCTGGTTAATCTTCATCGTGATTGCGATCGTTGCATTCACATTTGCCGTCACAGCGCTGAAGGTGGTGCCGCAGCAGAGCGCATGGGTCGTCGAGCGATTGGGCAAGTATCACGGCACGCTGCAACCTGGGTTAAACCCCGTCATACCGTTCATCGATCGCGTTGCCTACAAGCACAGCCTGAAGGAGGTGCCGCTCGATACGCCGAGCCAGGTGTGCATCACCAAGGACAACACGCAGCTGCAGGTTGACGGCGTTCTCTATTTACAGGTCACCGCTCCTCAGCGTGCTTCGTATGGCGCCAGCAACTACATTCTCGCCATCACTCAGTTGTCGCAGACCACATTGCGCTCAGTGATCGGCAAGCTCGAGCTTGACAAGACGTTCGAAGAGCGTGAGTACATCAATCACAGTGTCGTATCGGCAATCGATGAAGCGGCGATGAACTGGGGCGTGAAGGTGCTGCGCTACGAGATCAAGGACATCACGCCGCCCAACGCCATTTTGCAGGCGATGCAACAACAGATCACCGCAGAGCGCGAAAAGCGCGCGCTGATCGCCTCGTCGGAAGGTCGTAAGCAGGAACAGATCAACATTGCCACCGGCGAGCGTGAAGCCGAAATCGCGCGTTCGGAGGGCGAGAAGTTTGCGCAAATCAACATTGCGCAGGGCGAGGCGGGTGCGGTGCTCGCTGTCGCAGAGGCGACGGCGCGCGCGATTCAACTGGTTGCCGAGACGATCCGACAGCCCGGTGGAATGGAAGCAGTGAACCTGCGCGTCGCCGATCGTTTTGTCGATGCGTTTGCAAGCCTTGCCAAGACAAACAACACGCTGATCGTGCCATCCAACGTCGCTGATATTTCTTCGCTGGTCGCCTCGGCACTCACCATTGTCAAGGCTTCACCCGCCCCCCGTGGCACTTAGTCGCACCGCAGAATGATCCGACCTTCGAACGAGGGCCGGATCAGGCGTGATCAAGCTCGCCCCGTGGTGCCAGCGTGGATGCGCTGACTGTTTTCTAGCGGCTGCGATTCTTCATCAACCGACTTTGTTCGCGCTTCCAATCCTTGTCAGCTTCAGAGGCGCGCTTCTCGAACTGCCGTTTGCCCTTGCCCAGTCCGACTTCGAGCTTGATCCGGCCTTTGTTGAAGTGCATGTTCAACGGCACCAGTGAATAGCCCGCGCGTTCGACCTTTCCGATCAGTTTCCGAATCTCTGCGGCGTGCAGCAACAACTTGCGCGTGCGTGCGGGCTCTGCTTTCACGTGCGTTGATGTAGTCGGAAGTGGACTGATGTGAGCGTTTAGCAGATAAAGCTCGCCGCCGCGCACGATCACGTACGCCTCGCCTAGTTGAATCTGATGTGCGCGGATCGACTTGACTTCCCACCCTTCAAGCGCGACGCCGGCTTCGTATCGCTCCTCAATGGCGTAATCGTGCTGGGCCTTCCGGTTCTGAACGATTGTCACTGCGAAACTGTTTGTCAATAGAATCCGGCTTTATATCTCACTCGCGCGCGCACGATGGGTTTAGTGGAGCTCAAGATCGCCGTGGCCTACTGCGCCCCGGGCATCGAACATGTGGCCGAGGTTCGGTTACCGCTGGGTTCCACGGTGCGCGATGCGGTAGCAGCAGCCCGACTGAAAACACAACCGGAAAGCGACGGCGCGATCGATGCTGGCATATGGGGCCGCCGGTGCTCGCTCGATCGCGTGCTCAATGACGGCGATCGCGTGGAAATCTATCGGCCGCTGATCATTGATCCGAAGGAGGCGCGTCGACGGCGTGCCGCGTTACGGCGCCGCGACCGTGCGCTTAAGGCATGACTACGCGGTCAAGACGTGACTATCCGCACGTGCTCTGAATAATCTTTCGGGTGCGGTCCGTTTCGGCGGCCCGCTGTTCATCATTCAAGAACTCACGGTTGCCCGCGGCGTCGGTACGCGTGACGCGCACGCCATCTTCAAGCGACTTCATGTACCCGCGCGCGCGATCACATTCGGCTGTTTTTGCGGCGCTCTTTGCTTGTTCTTCGGATGATTTCTTTTCGCTATCCGCGCGCTCCTGCTGCCGCTTGCGAAACTCCATCTCGCGTTCCGCCACGGTCTTCGGCGCATTAGCGGCCGGCGGCGCCTTGGCATCCGCCGACTTCGGGTCCGCAGACTTCGTTGCATCATCGAGTGGCCCGCTGGCCGGCGCCGGATTGGCGGATGCCTGCGTCGACGGCTGACGGATGATGCTGGTCGTTTTGATGTCCGTGGGTGGCGGGCGGTCGGAATAGACCACGCGACCGTTATTGTCCTTCCACGCCCATTGCGCCTGACTCGGCGTCGAGGTTAGGCCCGCGGCCAAAATCGCGGCGACGAGGGTGAAGCGAAGCACGTTGCAACTAGCAAGCATAAATTCTCCTGAGCAACCATTATTTTCCGACGCTTTCACTGCTTGCGGCAAGCTCTGCAACTACGTAAACAGGGTGTTAAGACCCCGCTATTGCAGGGCGCTAAGTCGTCCGGTTTAGCGTAAGCGCCCGGCCTTCCTCAGGCTCAGCACACCACACGGGGCGGGCCCGCAGCGACCCGGTGCATACACGCATTCCTCGTATACTTCGTCTTTGGGTCTGAGGAAAAGTATGCGGTTGGTACAAAAAGCACTGACCTTCGATGACGTGCTCCTCGTCCCCGCCTACTCGGCCGTCCTCCCCCGCGACGTCCAACTCTCCACCCGCCTCTCTCGCAACATCTCGCTGAACATCCCGCTGGTTTCCGCGGCGATGGACACCGTTACCGAAGCCCGCCTTGCAATCGCGCTTGCCCAAGAAGGCGGGATCGGCATCGTTCACAAAAACATGACGCCGAAAGAGCAGGCCGCCCAGGTAATGAAGGTCAAGCGCCATGAGGCCGGCGTGCTGCGTGACCCGATCACCATCACGCAGGACATGACAGTGCGTGATGCGATTGAACTTCAACGCGCGCACAAGATTTCCGGTTTACCGGTGGTCGAAGGCAAACGCGTGGTCGGCATCGTGACCAACCGCGACCTGCGCTTTGAAACGCGACTTGATGCGCCGATACGCGACATCATGACGCCGCGCGCACGGCTGGTCACGGTGCGCGAAGGAGCCAGCCCGGAGGAAGCGCGCGCGCTGCTGCACGAGCACCGGCTCGAGCGCGTGCTGGTCATCAATGGCGACGATGAACTGCGCGGTCTGGTGACGGTGAAAGACATTACAAAGGCAACCGAGCATCCGAACGCATCCAAGGATCATCTGGGCAAGTTGAAGGTGGGGGGTGCGATCAGCACCGGTCCCGATTCCGACGAACGGGCCGAGCGAATGGTGCAGGCGGGCGTCGACGTGCTGATTGTCGATACGGCGCACGGCCATCATCAAGGTGTGCTGGATCGCGTGCGCTGGGTCAAAAAGAATTTTCCGCACGTTGATGTGGTCGGCGGCAATGTCGCGACGGCCGAAGGTGCGCGTGCGTTGGTCGACGCCGGCGCCGACGGCGTCAAGGTGGGCATTGGCCCGGGCTCGATTTGCACTACACGCATCGTGGCTGGCGTGGGCGTACCGCAAATCACCGCAGTGTCGGACGTTGCAAAGGCGCTCGAAGGCTCTGGCGTGCCATTGATGGCCGATGGCGGTATTCGATATTCGGGTGACGTCGCGAAGGCGCTTGCGGCGGGCGCGTATTCGGTGATGATGGGCGGCATGTTCGCCGGAACCGAAGAGGCGCCCGGTGAAGTCATTCTTTACCAGGGGCGCTCGTACAAAAGTTATCGCGGCATGGGCAGCATCGGTGCAATGACTGAGGGCTCGGCCGAGCGGTACCTTCAGGATAACGACGCCAACGTCGACAAGTTTGTCCCGGAGGGCATCGAAGGCATGGTGCCGTTCAAGGGAAGCGCGCTGGGCATCGTGTTTCAGATGACAGGCGGTCTGCGTTCGAGCATGGGCTACTGCGGTTGCCGATCAATCGATGAAATGCGCATGAAGGCGCAGTTTGTCGAAATCACTGCAGCGGGCATGCGAGAGTCGCACGTTCATGACGTTCGCATCACCAAGGAAGCTCCTAACTACCGCCTCGAGACCTAGCCGTGATCGAACCGGCGAAGCACGACCGAATTCTGATTCTCGATTTCGGCTCCCAGGTCACGCAGCTCATTGCGCGCCGGGTGCGCGAAGCAAACGTCTACTGCGAGATTCACCCGTACGACGTCTCAGATGCGTTCGTGCGCGACTTTGCGCCTAAGGGCGTGATTCTGTCGGGCAGCCACGCTTCCACCTACGAAGCGCACGAGCTGCGCGCGCCATCGGCGGTTTTTGCTCTCGGGGTACCGGTGCTCGGGATCTGTTACGGCATGTTCACGATGGCGGTGCAACAGGGCGGCGAAGTTG
>JACCYC010000012.1 GCA_013696665.1 Burkholderiaceae bacterium
CCGCCGATCAGCAGCGGAAGCGTGAACCCCTGGCGCTGCATCTCGCGCGCAACGTGCTGCATCTCTTCGAGCGACGGCGTAATCAGCCCTGATAAACCGATCATGTCGGCTTTCTCTTCGCGCGCCATCGCCAGGATTTTGTCAGCCGGGACCATCACGCCCATGTTGACGACGTCGAAGTTATTGCATTGAAGCACCACCGACACGATGTTCTTGCCGATGTCGTGTACATCGCCCTTGACTGTCGCGATTACGAGCTTGCCCTTTGCGCGAATCTCTCCACCCGCCGCGGTCTTCTCGGCTTCGATAAATGGAATCAGATGCGCTACGGCCTGCTTCATCACGCGCGCGCTCTTGACCACCTGCGGCAGGAACATCTTGCCCGCGCCGAACAGGTCGCCGACGATATTCATGCCGTCCATCAGCGGCCCTTCGATGACCTCGATCGGACGGCCGCCACGCGCCGCAACCTCGACACGGGCTTTCTCGGTGTCGTCGATGATGTACTGCGTGATGCCACGAACCAGCGCATGCGCCAGGCGCTTGCCGACGGGCTCGGCACGCCATGCGAGATCTTCTTTTCGTTCCTTGCCCCCCGCCTTGATCGTTTCGGCCAATTGCACCAGACGATCGCCCGCGTCGGCGCGCCGGTTCAACACGACATCTTCAACGACCTCACGCAATGTCGGCTCGATGTCTTCGTACACACCAAGCTGGCCGGCGTTGACGATGCCCATCGTCATCCCTGCTTTGATTGCGTGGTAAAGGAACACCGTGTGGATCGCTTCGCGTACATGATCGTTGCCACGGAAGCTAAAACTGACATTGCTGACGCCGCCGCTGACCTTGGCCAATGGCAGGTTATCTTTGATCCAGCGCGTTGCTTCGATGAAATCGACCGCGTAGTTGTTGTGTTCTTCAATCCCGGTGGCGATCGCGAAAACGTTCGGGTCGAACACAATGTCTTCAGGCGGAAACCCAACGGTGTCAACGAGTAAGCGGTAACAGCGCTGGCAGATTTCGGTCTTGCGCTTGAATGTGTCGGCCTGGCCCTGTTCATCAAAAGCCATCACGATGACCGCTGCACCGTAGCGCCGCGCCAGCTTCGCCTGCTCGATAAACGGCGCTTCGCCTTCCTTCAGCGAAATCGAATTGACAATCCCTTTGCCCTGCACGCACTTCAGGCCAGCCTCGATCACGCTCCACTTGGAGCTGTCAATCATCAACGGCACGCGCGCAATGTCGGGCTCGGACCCAATCAGCTTGAGAAACCTGGTCATCGCCGCAGCTGAGTCGAGCATCGCCTCGTCCATGTTGACGTCGATGATCTGCGCACCGCTCTCCACCTGCTGCCGTGCAACCGCTACCGCCTCTTCGTACTGTTCGTTCAAGATCAGCCGCGCAAACGCTTTTGATCCGGTCACGTTGGTGCGTTCTCCGATGTTGACGAACAATGACTCTTCGTTGATCGTCACAGGCTCGAGACCGGACAGGCGCATTGCCGGTACGTAGGTGGGTATCACGCGTGGCGGCAATCCTTCGATTGCAAGCGCGGTTGCGAGAATGTGATCGGGCGTCGTCCCGCAGCAGCCGCCGGCGATGTTGACGAACCCGGCCTGCGCAAATTCCTTAAGCAGGCTCGAAGTCACGTCCGCCGTCTCATCGAAACCTGTCTCAGCCATCGGATTCGGCAGGCCCGCGTTTGGATAAACGCTGATGAACGTGTCGGCGAGCGTGGCGAGCTCTTCGATGTACGGCCGCATCAAGGCGGCGCCGAGCGCGCAGTTCAAGCCGACCGTCAGCGGCTTTGCATGGCGCACCGAGTTCCAGAACGCTTCGACGGTCTGGCCCGACAGAATGCGACCCGAAGCGTCGGTGACTGTGCCCGAGATCATCAGCGGCACCCGGCCGCCACCCGAGCTAGTGCGACGCTCGAGCTCGGCATCGATCGCGAACAACGCCGCTTTCGCATTGAGTGTGTCGAAAATCGTTTCGACGATCAGCAGGTCAACACCCCCGTCGAGCAAGCCTCGCACTTGCTCGCCGTATGAAGTCACCAGCTCGTCAAAGGTCACATTGCGCGCGCCAGGGTCGTTGACGTCCGGCGAGATTGACGCAGTCTTCGGTGTCGGACCGAGCGCACCGACTACAAAACGGGGCTTGTCGTCGGTTGAAAACTTCATACAGGCGGCGCGCGCAATCTTGGCCGCTTCAAAATTGATTTCGTACGCGACGTGCGCCAGTCCATAGTCCTGCTGCGCGATCGACGTCGCACTGAATGTGTTGGTCTCGACAAGATCGGCACCCGCCTCGAGGTAGGCCTCGTGAATCTCACGCACAACATCGGGGCGTGTGATGGACAGCAGATCATTGTTGCCCCTGACATCGACGGAATGATCCGCAAAGCGCGTTCCGCGAAACTCGGCTTCCGACAGCTGGTAGCGTTGGACCATCGTCCCCATCGCGCCATCGAGCATCAAGATGCGCTGCGCGAGCAGCTCGCGCAGCCGCTGTTCGAGATCAGAGACGGTGTCGTTGTTGCCGGAAGGGTGAGGCGTGTTCATCGCGGGCCTTTGCACAATGGCCGGCGATTGTAGGTGAAACAAAACGCTGATTCGTGCACGCTATTGCATGAGCTAATGAGTGTTCTTTTAATGAACGCGGTGCAGTGATCGTTAACAATGGGTTCTAGGACGGATAACCGGC
>JACCYC010000038.1 GCA_013696665.1 Burkholderiaceae bacterium
GACCGTCAGACGGTCAGTTTTTTGCAAGCCGATGCGCACGCGCGTCGCAAGCGAGCGGCGCAAACGGGATTCTCTTTTCTGCATCATGCCAAGTCCCTCGCGCTTATTTCTTCTTGGTCTCTTTGATGATGACCGTTTCGCCAAAGTAGCGCACACCCTTGCCCTTGTAAGGCTCGGGTGGCTTGTAGCCGCGCACTTCGGCCGCGACCTGCCCAACCTTCTGCTTGTCAGATCCGCTGATCACGATCTCAGTCTGCGTCGGCGTCACGCACTTCACGCCGACGGGCATCTGGTGCACGACAGGGTGCGAGAAGCCAAGCGACAAATTGAGCTTGTCGCCCTGCGCTTGCGCCCGGTAGCCAACTCCAACCAACGACAGGCGCCGCTCGAAACCTTTCGAAACCCCCTGCACCATGCCCGCAACCAGTGCGCGCATCGTCCCGCTCATCGCGCGGGCTTCGCGCGATTCGTCAGCGGCGGCGAAACTGACTTCGCCATTCGCTAAGGTCACGTTGACATTGCCAGCCTTCGGCTGCTTCAGCGTGCCCAACGGCCCTTTGACAGTAATTTCGTCGGTCGCGATCTGTACCTCAACACCTTTGTCGACTGTCACCGGAACCCGTGCAACTCGAGACATGTCGTTCCTTTAGGCCACGTAGCAGATCACTTCACCGCCCACGCCTTCGGTGCGCGCTTTGCGGTCCGTCATCACCCCGCGCGACGTAGACACGATCGCGACACCCAGCCCATTCATCACCTGCGGAATATCGCCGCTGCCTTTATAGATACGCAGACCGGGGCGCGAAACGCGCTCCAGCCGCTCGATCACAGGACGCCCCGCGTAATACTTCAGACCAATGCGGAGTTCGGGCTTCGGCGCCTTTTTGGCATCGGCCGCAGCGCCGCCTGCCTCGCCATTCACAATCTCGAAGCCGTCGATATAGCCTTCGTCCTTCAGGACTTCGGCAATCGCAACCTTCAGCTTGGACGCCGGCATCGTCACATCGACCTTCTCAACGCCCTGCGCATTGCGGATGCGAGTCAGCATGTCGGCAATCGGATCACTCATACTCATCGTTTGATCTCCTCGCCTACCAGCTGGCTTTGACCAGGCCGGGAATGTCGCCACGCATTGCGGCCTCGCGAATCTTGGCGCGCGCCAATCCGAACTTGCGAAAAGTGCCACGCGGACGACCGGTCATTTCGCACCGATTACGCAGCCTGGTCGGACTCGCATTACGCGGCAGAGCCTGCAGCTGTTTCATTGCATCCATGCGGTCTTCCATCGAACGCGTCTGATCAACGATTGCCGCCTTTAACTCGGCACGCTTCGCCGCAAATTTCTTGACGGTCGCAACGCGCTTGGCTTCGCGATTTACTAATGAGAGTTTGGCCAAAAGACCCCCTAATTCCTGAACGGAAAGCGGAACGCAGCCAGCAATGCCTTGGCCTCGTCGTCCGACTTCGCAGTCGTGGTAATGCTGATGTTCAAGCCCCGGAGTTTGTCGATCTTGTCGTACTCGATCTCGGGGAAAATGATCTGTTCCTTGATGCCGATGTTGTAATTACCACGCCCATCGAACGCGCGACCCGATACACCGCGGAAATCGCGCACCCGCGGAAATGCAACCGTCACAAGGCGATCAAGAAATTCGTACATCCGCTGGCCGCGCAACGTGACCATCGTGCCGATCGCCAGGTTCTCGCGAATCTTAAAGTTCGCAATCGCCTTGCGCGACTTCGTGACGACCGGCTTCTGCCCCGCAATCTTGGTCAGATCCGCCACCGCGGTATCAATGTTCTTCTTGTCGTTGACCGCTTCGCCCACACCCATATTGAGCGTGATCTTCGTGATGCGGGGGACTTCCATCACGCTCTTGTAGCCAAATTTCTCGACCAGCTCAGGCACAACTTTCTCGCGGTATTGGTCATGCAAGCGCGCCATCGTTAACCTCCCGCCGCTTTCTGCTTCGCCTTGGCTGATGCCTTGGCCGGTTTTGCCGGTTTGCCAGCGCTCTGGCCGACCAGATTGCCGTTGACCTTAAACACGCGCGACCGTTTGCCGTCAACGTCCTTGATCTGAATTCGGCCACCCTTGCCTGTCGCGGGATCAAACAGCATTACGTTGCTGCGATCCATCGACATCGTCTTGTCGGCGATACCGCCCGTCACGTTTTTCATCGGGTTAGGCCGCGTGTGCTTTTTGACGATGTTGACGCCTTCGACCATCACACGCGTGGTTCCCACAAGGGTCAGCACGACACCACGCTTGCCCTTGTCTTTGCCGGTAATGACGATCACCTCGTCGCCTTTGCGAATACGTTCCATGTCCGATTCCTGCCGCTTTCTAAAGAACCTCAGGCGCGAGCGATACGATCTTCATAAACCGCTCAGTGCGAAGCTCGCGCGTAACCGGGCCAAAGATGCGCGTGCCTATCGGTTCAAGCTTTGCGTTGAGCAGCACCGCGGCATTGCCATCGAATTTGATTGCCGATCCATCACGGCGCCTCAGGCCCTTTGCCGTACGGACCACCACGGCGCTATAAACCTCGCCTTTTTTGACACGGCCGCGCGGTGCAGCTTCCTTGATCGTGACTTTGATCACGTCGCCGATGCCCGCATAGCGCCGCTTTGACCCACCGAGTACCTTGATGCACATCACAGATTTGGCGCCGGTGTTGTCGGCGACGTTAAGCATCGATTGCATTTGAATCATTGTTTGCGCCTTGCGCGTCACCGCGCGTGTGCTTACGCCAATACGACAAGCCCGGATGCATTTCCCAACTTCACCCGACGTTGCGCTGTTCTGCAGCTACGGTCAGTCTTGGGCCCCGTCTGGGGAGATATTCTTTGTCCGCTCAACTCGAGCGAAGCCCGCGAGTATATCCGACAGCGACTCAGCGCCGCAACTCAACAAACCGTCAAATGACCTGTGCAACCTTTACCACACGCGTCACTTTCCACGTCTTGGTACGGGAAATCGGACGCGACGCCGCGATTTCGACGACGTCACCCTCGTTGACCGCATCGGTCTCGTCGTGCGCGTGATACTTGTTCGACTTGACGATGTATTTGCCGTAGATGGGGTGCTTCTGCCGACGCTCCACCAGCACTGTGACGGTTTTGGTCATCTTGTTGCTCACGACCTTGCCGACCAGCGTGTGCTGCAGCGATTTCTTTTGATTCTCCAAAGCATTCTCCGCGTTCATTTGACCGCAGCCTTTTGCGACAACACGGTGCGCACCCGAGCGATGTCACGCTTGGTCCGGCGCAGCTGACTCGTATTCGCAAGCTGCTGGGTGGCGTGCTGCATGCGCAGCGAAAAGTGCGCCCGCTGCAGTTCCTGTAGTTCCTTTAACAGCGCGTCGTTGTCTTTGCCGCGCATTTCCTTGGCTTTCATCGCAACCCCTTATTGCCCGAGCTGACGCGTAACAAACGTCGTCTTCAGCGGCAACTTGGCAGCCGCCAGCGCGAATGCTTCGCGCGCGAGTTGTTCGTTGACGCCGTCGAGCTCATAGACCACATTTCCAGGCTTGACTTCGGCGACCCAGTACTCCGGGTTTCCCTTGCCGTTGCCCATCCGTACCTCGGCCGGCTTTTGCGAAATCGGCTTGTCGGGGAACACGCGAATCCAAACGCGCCCACCGCGCTTGATATGACGGCTGATGGCACGCCGCGCGGCTTCAATCTGACGCGCGGTCAAACGGCCGCGCTCGGTCACCTTGAGGCCAAACTCACCAAATGACACATGCGCGCCCCGCAGCGCGAGGCCGCGATTGCGCCCCTTCTGTTCCTTGCGATATTTGCGTCGAGCCGGCTGCAGCATCGTCTACTCCCCGTCCTTGCTGCCGCCACTGGCGCCATTGGTAGCTGCAGGCGGAGTCGTCCCGGTTTTCTTTACGCGCTTGATCACCGGCTTCGCAGGGGCGGCGGGGGGCGGCAGCGCGGCCGGTGTCGCGGCAGCATTGGTTGGATCGGCGGCCTTGCGCGCACGCTTGGTGGGCGTCCTGGCGGCAGGCGGGCGATCACCCGCAGGTCGATCGCCGGCCGGACGGTCACTCGGTCGATCGCGGCGCGGCCTGCGATCGTCGCGCTCAGGCGGCGGCGCCGCATCAGCGGCCCCGGGCGCTTCGTTGCGGCCAAGCGTGTCACCTTTGTAAACCCAGACCTTGACGCCGATCACGCCGTACGTGGTCTTGGCTTCAGAAGTTCCGTAATCAATGTCGGCACGCAGCGTATGCAGCGGCACGCGACCCTCGCGATACCACTCGGTCCGCGCGATTTCGATTCCGTTCAGCCTGCCCGCACTCATGATCTTGATGCCTTGTGCACCCAGCCGCATTGCGTTTTGCATCGCACGCTTCATTGCGCGGCGGAACATGATCCGCTTCTCGAGCTGTTGTGTAATCGAATCGGCAATCAGCTGCGCCTCGAGCTCGGGCTTGCGAATCTCTTCGATATTCACGTGCACTGGCACGCCAAGCATTTTCTGCAGCGCTGTTTTCAGCGACTCGATGTCTTCGCCTTTCTTGCCGATCACGACACCGGGGCGTGCCGAGTAGATCGTTATGCGCGCGTTTTTCGCCGGACGCTCGATCAGGATGCGGCCAACCGAGGCCCCCCGAAGGCGCTTGCGTAAAAACTCACGCACCTTCAGATCCTCGCCCAGCATCCGCGGAAATTCAGGTCCCGTCGCAAACCAGCGCGAGGACCAATTTTTTGTCACCGGCAACCGGAATCCGGTTGGATTGATCTTCTGACCCATCGATGGTCCTATTTCTTCTGTTTCTTCAGTTTTGCGTCGCCGACCGTCACAAAAATGTGGCAGGTCTTCTTCGTGATCCGGGTGCCGCGGCCCTTCGCACGTGCGGCGAAGCGACGCAGGGACGGGCCCTGTTCGACAAAAATTCGCGTGATGCGCAAGTCGTCGATATCTGCGCCGTCGTTGTGCTCGGCATTGGCGATCGCCGACTCGACCGCCTTCTTGATCAAACCCGCGGCCTTCTTCTGCGTGAACGACAGAATGTTCAACGCTTTGTCGACAGGTTTGCCGCGAATCAGATCTGCGACCAGCCGGCCCTTCTGCGCCGACAAGCGCACGCCGCGCACCGATGCTGAGGTTTCCATTGTTGTCACCTATTGCTTCTTCGCCACAACGGCCTTCTTGTCCGCCGCGTGACCCTTGAACGTACGAGTCAACGCGAACTCGCCCAGCTTATGGCCCACCATGTTCTCGTTGACATAAACCGGCACGTGCTGCTTGCCGTTATGCACTGCAATCGTCAGGCCGATGAATTCCGGCAGGATCGTGGAGCGACGCGACCATGTCTTGATCGGCCGCTTGTCGCGCGTCGCTGACGCAGCTTCCACTTTCTTCAGCAAATGCCCATCGACAAATGGGCCCTTTTTCAATGAACGTGACATGCCGTTTCCTTACTTTCTCTTGCGACGCTGCACGATCATCGAATCGGTGCGCTTGTTCTTGCGTGTGCGAAACCCCTTGGTCAGCGTGCCCCAAGGACTGACCGGGTCGCGCTTGGTACCGGTACGGCCCTCACCACCACCGTGCGGATGGTCGACCGGATTCATCGCCACGCCACGCACTGTCGGACGCACGCCGCGCCAGCGCATTGCGCCGGCTTTGCCGATTTGCCGCAGGCTGTTCTCTTCGTTGCCAACCTCGCCGATCGTCGCGCGGCATTCGATCAATACGCGCCGCACTTCACCGGAGCGCAAACGCAATTGCGCGTAGCTGCCCTCGCGCGCCAGCAACTGGACCGAGGTGCCGGCGGCGCGCGCCATCTGCGCCCCCTTGCCCGGCAGCATCTCGACACAGTGAATCGTTGTGCCAACTGGAATATTGCGCAACGGCAATGTGTTACCGGCGCGAATCGGCGCTTCGCTACCGCTCATCAACTGCACGCCGACCGCAACGCCCTTGGGCGCAATGATGTAGCGCCGTTCGCCGTCGGCGTACACCAGCAAGGCGATGTGCGCCGATCGGTTGGGGTCATATTCCAGACGCTCGACCTTGGCGCCGATTCCGTCCTTGTCGCGCTTGAAATCGATCAGGCGATACGCCTGCTTGTGCCCACCACCTCTGTGGCGAATCGTAATCCGGCCCGAGTTGTTGCGGCCGGAGCCACGAATTTTCGGCTCGGTCAGCGACGCCAGCGGCTTGCCCTTGTGCAGATGTGCACTGACGACCTTAACCAGGCCGCGCCGGCCGGCCGAGGTGGGTTTGACTTTGACGAGCGCCATTTAATCCAATCCCATCACTGACTTATTTGCTTTCAGACTGCGCGAAATTGATTTCCTGGCCGGGCTTGAGCCGGACATAGGCCTTGCGCACATTGCCGCGCCGGCCTTCGAAACGGCCGAACCGCTTTTGCTTACCTTTTTGATTCAGAACCGACACGCGATCAACCTGCACCTTGAACAGCAGCTCGATCGCCGCCTTGATCTCATCTTTTGTGGCGTTGTGCATCACGCGGAACGCAACCTGATCGTGCTTCTCGCCGATCATCGTGCTCTTTTCAGAAACCACCGGACCGAGCAGTACGGCGTAAAGCCGGTCTTGCCTGCCATTAGGCGCTGCGTTGGTTTGCTTGGTCGCGCTCATCCCCACATCTCCTCGAGCTGCGCAATCGCCGGCTTGGTCACGATCACGTGCTTGTAGTGAATCAGCGATAACGGATCCGCATAGCGAGGTTCGACAATCATCACGTTCTTCAGATTGCGGCCGGCTAGATAAAGGTTCTCGTCGATACTGTCCGTGATGATCAGCACCGACTCCTGCAACCCCATTGCGCGCAGCTTGTCAGCCAGCTGCTTGGTCTTCGGGGAATCGACCGACAGCGCGTCGACTACGGCAATGCGATCCGTACGCGCCAACTGCGACAGGATCGATGCCATCGCCGCGCGATACATCTTCTTGTTGACCTTATGCGAAAAATTCTCTTCGGGCGAATTCGGAAATGCACGGCCACCACCGCGCCAGATCGGGCTCGAACTCATGCCGGCGCGTGCCCGGCCAGTGCCTTTTTGGCGCCAAGGCTTGCGCGTCGAATGCTTCACCGTCGTACGGTCTTTTTGCGCGCGTGTGCCTTGCCGCGCGTTGGCCTGATACGCCACTACGATTTGGTGCACCAACGCTTCGTTGTACTCGCGGCCGAACACAGTCTCGGGCGCTGCCAAGGTGCCTGCATCCTGGCCTTGCGCATTCAGCATCTTCAATTCCATGCGCGCTCCTAAGCCTTCGTCGCCGCAACGGGTTTGGCCTTGACTGCCGGCCGCACCACCACGTTGCCGCCTGCTGAGCCCGGCACAGCACCACGAATCAACAGAAGTTGGCGGTCTTTGTCGATGCGCGCGACCACCAGATTTTGCGTAGTACGCTGCTTATCGCCTA
>JACCYC010000054.1 GCA_013696665.1 Burkholderiaceae bacterium
TTCGCAAGCGCGGCACGCAGGTAATCGTCGTGGACGGGGGCAGCGATGACGCCACCGCGGCGCTTGCGAAGCCGCATGCGGACCAGGTCCTGCAATCGTCGCGCGGACGGGCGCAGCAGATGAATGCGGGAGCGAAGGCAGCGATCGAAAGTGGCGGCGAGGTATTGCTGTTCCTGCACGCCGACAGCGCGCTGCCGGACTCGGCCGATCGCTTGATCGAGACTGCGCTTCGAACCAGCGGCCGCGTGTGGGGCCGCTTCGACGTTCGCATCGATGCCGAAGTGCCCATGCTGAAAATCGTCTCGGCGATGATGAACGGGCGCTCGCGTTTGACCGGCATCTGCACTGGCGATCAGGCGATCTTCGTCACGCGGCGAGCGTTCGAACAATTGGCTGGCTTTGCGCCGATTGCGTTGATGGAAGACATCGAGTTTTCGAAGCGCGCCAGGTCGCTGTCGTGGCCGGTAGCCATCAGCACGCGCGTGGTCACATCGGGGCGGCGTTGGCAGCGGCACGGCGTTCTGCGCACCATCATGTTGATGTGGATTTTTCGGTTCGCGTATTTTCTGGGTGCAAGTCCGCGTCAACTCGCCCAGCGCTATCGCGATGCGCGCTAGTCGCTTCGCTGCAGCTCTTTAGATGGCATGAAACGGTTGCTGCTCGCTGGCGGCGGGCAAACACATTCCCTTGTGCTGCGTGACCTGGCGCTCCGAAAACGCGCCGAACTTGACGTTGTTCTGATAACACCGACGCTACGCCTGCCTTACAGCGGAATGCTGCCCGGCTGGATGGCCGGACATTACGCGCTCGAGGAATGGCTGATCGACCTCGCACCGCTCGCAAGAGCCGCGGGCGCGAGGGTCATTCTCGGCAGCGTGCAAGCGCTCGACCTCACCAATAAGCAAGCCACCGGCGAACACGGCGAGGTGCTGCAGTTTGACGTGCTGTCGATCGCAACCGGAGCGACGATCGACGTCGACGCGATTGCCGGCGCACGGGAACACGCATTGGCTCTGCGGCCCTTGGACACTTTTATCGCAAATTGGCAGCGCACCGTTGATCACGCCACATCGGACCGTGAGGTGTTTCGAATCACCGTTATCGGCGGCGGCGCCGGCGGCGTTGAATGTGCACTGGCTGCGGCGCATCGAGCGCGCTCGTTGCAGGGGGCGGTGCAGATCCAGTTGATCACCGGGGGTGTGTCGCTCCTTCCAGGCCATGGTGCGCGTGCCCGATATCTCGCGACTAGAGCGTTGCGGAAAAGCGGCGTGGTCTTGATTGATGCGATTGCCACGGAGATCGACGCCCATGGCATCGTGCTGGCCGATGGAAAATACGTGTCGAGCGAGGCCACGTTACTGGTGACCGGCGCAGCGGCTTCGGAATGGCCGCGCCGCGCAGGTCTGGCTGTGGATCAGCGTGGTTTTATCGAGGTCAATGCGTATCTGCAATCGACTTCCCATGCATTTGTATTTGCGGCCGGTGATTGTGTCGCGCTGATTGACTCGCCGCGGCCGAAATCAGGCGTCTACGCGGTGCGCGCCGCGGCCCCCCTTGCACTCAACCTGCTCGCCGCAATCAAAGGCCAGCCATTGTCACGGTTCAAACCGCATCGGCGGGCGCTCTACCTGTTGAGCACCGGCTCGAAGTGCGCCATCGCGTCGTGGGGCAGCTGGGCATTTTGTGCGCGTGGGTTATGGCGCTTAAAAAACCACATCGATCGCGGCTACATTGCGAAATTGCGGAATCCGACAAACCCCAAAAAAACCACAGGCGCCATGCGCACACTTGCCGTCCTTGCATTCATCTTCATCATCGTGCCGCTGCTTGTATTTGCCGCAGGGCAATTTGGATTACTGATGGGGCGGTCGCCGGCCGAGTCAGGCCTACGCGAAGGAAAGTTGAGGCCACCGTCGCGCACCCAGAATAGCGTCAGCAGCCAGGCAGCACAGTGGCCCGAGACTGAGCACGCAGTCGCGTACGCAACGATCGAGCCCTTTGCCTTCACACAGGATTCGGCGTTGGCGATGAATCGGCTGCGTGACGTGCTTGCAAACTGGCCCGGGGCACGCATTGTGGAGAACAGCCCTGAGTATCTGAATGTGCAGTTCGAGACGCGCTGGCTGCGTTTCGTCGACGATGCAGAATTCCTGCTGGACCCCGCAGCACGCATGATTCACGTTCGCTCAGCCGCGCGGCTGGGCCGAAAAGATTTTGGTGCAAATCGAGCGCGAATCGAAGCGATTCGAAAGCGTGCCGACCTGCGTTAGGTTAATTCAAACTTGCTGCGATAGAACAGGCGGCTTGTCGCCAGACGACGCACCGACGACATTAAGAATTACGGGATCGCCCTGCAACCGCTTGCGCACCAGGTCAATGTAGCTGCGCAGCGCATACAGCTGGTCGGCGTACGACAACGGCACGCTGACCTGCTCAACCCGGTGTTCGAGTTGATCCAGCCGCGGCAGCAATTCGGCGGGCTTTGCATCGGGCTTGTTGGAAGCTTCCTCGATTTCGCGCAGCTGTCGATACCAACGGAACACGCGTGACCGAATGCGGAACGCATACAGCGGAGGCACGATGCGCGACAGCGGAATCAGAATCACAATGATCGACGCGAGTACCACCCACATTCGATCGATCAGATTTGCGAGCCAAAAGGGCAGGTAACGCTGCAATACCGGCGGCCCGTCTCGATAGTAGCGAGCCGCTTCCTTGGCAAGCGGGAACTCGCCGGGCTTTCCGTTTGGAAATTCTCCGCCCGGTCCAAACCATGAGCTTTCGCCGTGGATCCGCTGGGCGGCCTGTACGAAAAGCTGGACCAGCGCCGGATGCAGGCGATCAGTCGTCACCATGCTTGCGGTAGCTGCTACCAAAGGAACATTGGTCGACGGCACGTCTTGCGCGAGGTCAACCGTGCCGCGCGGCATCGTGACACTGGTCAGAAACTCGAAGCGGCGACCGTACGCATCGGCCTGCGGAAACTCGAGGAGTCCGATGCCCGGTGTCTGCAGC
>JACCYC010000076.1 GCA_013696665.1 Burkholderiaceae bacterium
GAGGCAGAGCGCTACCGCATCAACGACGCTGTCGGAAACAAGGGCGACGTCGACCTTATCTCGCTTGGTCTGATCTATCGCTTTGGCGCTGCGTCACCCGCACCTGCGCCGCGTGCGCCGGCGCCTATCGTGGCCTCGCCTCCGCCGCCACCACCCCCGGTGGTCGCGCCGCCACCACCGCCGCGGCCAGCGCCACCGCCACCGCCACCGCCAGCACCACGAAAGGTGACGTTCTCTGCGGACTCGCTGTTTGAATTTGGGAAAGCTACCGTCAGTCCTGCAGGCAAGCAGGCTCTCGACAAGTTTGCTGCCGATCTAAAGGGAACTAGCTTCGAGGTCATCACTGCCATCGGACACACTGACCGAATTGGCTCGCCTGCTTCGAACATGGCGCTGTCAAAGCGCCGTGCCGACGCGGTGCGAACCTATCTGGTCGAATCCGCTGCGATTCCAGCGGCGAAGATCACCGCTCAAGGCAAGGGCGAGGCCGAGCCCATAACGAAAGCAGGTGATTGCAAGGGCAACAATGCGACCAAGCAGCTGATAGTGTGCCTGCAGCCCGATCGCCGCGTAGAGGTTGAAGTTTCGGGGACACGATAGCGCCGCCGGTTAAATGCTTGCGGGTGTTGGAGCGAGGCTCCGCACCCGACTAGCGGCGCAGCGAGGTGGTTGATGCGCAGTGCTAAGCGGTACCGCCGATCGTCAGCCCTTCAATGCGCAACGTAGGCTGACCCACGCCAACGGGCACGCTCTGGCCGTCCTTGCCGCATGTGCCGATTCCCGGATCGAGCGCCATGTCATTGCCAATCATCGTCACCTGAGTCAACGCATCGGGTCCGTTGCCAATCAGGGTCGCGCCCTTGATCGGGTGTGTGACCTTGCCATCTTCGATCATGTACGCCTCGGCCATGCTGAACACAAACTTGCCGTTGGTGATGTCAACCTGGCCGCCGCCGAAATTGGTTGCGTAAATTCCTTTGCTGACCGAGCGCACGATTTCTTCGGGATCGCGCTCGCCTGCGAGCATGTAGGTGTTGGTCATGCGCGGCATCGGCAGGTGCGCAAACGATTCGCGCCGTCCATTGCCGGTCACGGGGACTTTCATCAGACGCGCGTTAAGGGAGTCCTGGATATAACCGCGCAGGATTCCGTCTTCAATCATCACCGTACGTTGCGTGGGATTGCCTTCATCGTCGACGCTCAACGAGCCGCGACGGTTCGCAAGGGTCCCGTCGTCGACTACGGTGACGCCCTTCGACGCAACACGCTGACCGATCTTGCCGGCAAACGCGCTCGAACCCTTGCGGTTGAAGTCACCCTCGAGACCATGGCCAACCGCCTCGTGCAGCAGAATGCCTGGCCAGCCTGGACCCAAGACCACCGGCATGATTCCGGCCGGTGCCGGACGTGCCACAAGATTGACCAGCGCCTGATCAACCGCGAAATTGGCATATTCAACGAGCCGCTCGTCCGTGAAATAAGAAAGATCGTGGCGACCACCGCCGCCGGTGTGCCCCTGCTCACGCTTGCCGTCCTGCTCGACAATCACATTGACCGACAAGCGCACCAATGGTCTTACGTCCGCCGCGAGCAAACCGTCACTGCGCGCAACCAGAATGACCTCGTAGTCCGCGCCAACGCTGGCCATCACCTGTTTGACGCGTGGATCGCGGGCGCGCGCGAGGCGCTCAACTTTCTCCAGCATCTGAACCTTGGCGGCGGCGTCGAGCGACGCCACCGGATCGGCATCGGCGTAGCGCACCGGTTGAGAACGCACGGCGACTTTTGATGCCACCTTGACCTTGCCTTGCCCGTGGCGCGCAATGGAGCGCGCTGATAGTGCGGCCTCGGTCAACGATTCAAGCGAGATGTCGTCCGAGTACGCAAACGCCGTTCGGTCTCCGACGATGGCACGCACGCCGACACCTTGTTCGATGTCGAAACTGCCGCTTTTGACGATTCCTTCTTCCAATGAATACGACTCGCTGCGGGAATACTGGAAGTAGAGATCGGCGTAATCGGTGCGGTGCTCAAAAACGGTCGCCAGCACGCGCTGCAGGTGAGCCTCGTCGAGTTGAAACGGGTCAAGCAAAAGCTGCTTGGCGGTGGCAAGGCGGGCGAGGGCGGGATCGGAGAGTTTCATCGGGGTGTGCGAGGCGTGAGCATCATTGTACGAGTACTAGGTCAGCACCCGATGTTCGAGCGCAGGCAGCGAAGCCCGCGAATCAGCGATCAACTGTGGGTCGATATCGCCGAACACAACCCCTTCATCTTCGCCGCGAGATGACACAACGGTGCCCCACGGGTCGACCAGCAGGGTGTGTCCATACGTGGCACGGCCGTTTTGATGTTTGCCACCTTGCGCCGGTGCGAGCACGTACGCGAGGTTTTCGATCGCCCGGGCTCGCAGCAACACTTCCCAATGTGCGCGTCCGGTGGTCGCTGTAAATGCAGACGGCACGAGGATCAGATCGGGTTGCGATAACGCGCGGTAGAGCTCGGGGAAGCGCAAGTCGTAGCAGATCGAAAGGCCCACCCGCAGACGCGTGCCTTCCCTGGTGGCCAGCTTGAACGTCGCAACGTCTTCGCCGGGCGCGATCGTGCGTGCTTCGTCGTAACTCTCCTTGCCTTTGTTGAAGCGGAACAGGTGAATCTTGTCGTAGCGCGCAACGCGTTCGCCTGCTGGCCCGTAAACAAGCAGGCTGTTTAACACGCGATGACTGTCGGGCGCCTCGAGCGGTAAGGTTCCACCGACCAGACACACGCGGTGCTGCCGCGCTTGATCCGAAAGAAATTCCTGAATCGGCCCGTGGCCATCGGCTTCACGCAGCGCGACCTTGTCTGTTTCACTCTGGCCCATCAGGCAAAAGTATTCGGGCAGCGCAATCAATTGGGCGCCGCCGCTGGCGGCGTGCGAGATCAACGCCGCCGCAGCGCGCAGGTTCTCATCTACGCTTGTGGTCGATACCATTTGCACGCCGGCAACTCGCACCGAAGACTTCATCGGATCGCCTCGGTGGAACTCACCGCCGCCGCGGACGGACGGCCGCGACGCGCAATGTTCGGCTGGCTCCACGTCCCGGTAATGTCGTACTCGAGTGCAAACGCTTTTGAAAGCGGGTTGCGCAGCACGTAGCTGGCGACAAACGCGCCGAGGCCCAGCACCGGATTCGCAACGCCAAGAGCAAGCGCCGCGGTGCTGGCGTCGATTTCCGGCAGTACAAGCAGATGCAGCTGCTGCGTCTCGTTGCGTAAATCGATCGTGCCTGACATCAACGCCGCGGCCGTCGCACCGGCCATTCGAAAATTGGTGGTCGACAGCACACCCTGCGCCACCGCGGCGTCGGCACGAATCGAGTTGTACGCAAAACCATCGGAAAACTGGCGACCATCGAACAGCAGCGTGCGCGACAGCGACTGCAGCGACAGCAGACTCAACAATCGCGCGGCCTTGCCGGTGTCCACCTTAAGGAAGCGGCCGTTGTCGAGCGATAGCGCGAGCGTTCCGCTGAGCGTCGGGTAGTCGATGTCCAGCGGAGTGCCGAACCACCCGACATCGCCTTCGAGTGCGCCGGCCCCTCCTGCCATCGCGCCTGAGAGGCCGAGGCGATCGAGCGTAGCCCCCGCGTCGCGCGCATCGACTTTGAACGTGAACTTGACGCGCCGTGCTGCGGCACCGCCAGCCGGAGCCCACTCGCCGCTCGCAGTGAGCTTCATGTCGGCATTGGTCACGTCAAAGCGTCGCACCCGCCAGGCGGGCGCCGTCGCTGCGCCGACGTTCTGTGCAAGCAGGTCCAGGCGGCCGAGTTTCATGCCGCTCAACTCGAATTGTTCGGCTGCAATATCCAGCGCCGGTAGTTCGCGTGGAGATGAATGCAGCGCTTCGATCACTGCGCCCTTGGCAGCTGCGGGTATCGACAAGCGGGACAATCGAGCCGTTATCTGGTCAGCGCGCCATGCGACGTAGCCGGCAACGCCGTCGGACACGACGTTGGCGTCGAACCCCCCATCGGGCATGCGCGACGCGCCAAGGGTGACGTTGCGGAAGGTACGGCCCATCACAACCAGTTCCTGCGTTCGCACGGCAAGCAAATCGATCGAGATGTCGGGTGCAGCGATGACTGAAGCGGGCTTCGGACTGGTTAAATCGTCGCTGCCAAGGAAGGCCGACCACGCTTGAAGATCGAGTCGTGGAACGCTCGCCAGCACCAGCAGACCACTCTCCGGCAAGTTGGGTGCTTCGTTCAGTGCGATCACGCCGCGCATGATCTGAAACTCGCCGCGTTCAAGGCGACGCTCAAGACGCACCGCAAATGCGCGGCCTGCGCTGACACGCACGTCATCGCGTTCCGCGACGACACTGCGTTCAATGCGCAGTGGCATCGTCTCCTGCGCCGTCTTGCGGAGCGGCGCAATGCCGTCGATGGCGACCCCCACCAAATCACTGTCTATTTTCAACTCGACCGCGGGCTTGACGCTTAGCGTGGCCGTGTAGCGCGCCTGACCCTGCGATTTGTCGAGCAGCTGCTGGACCGGACCGAGGCTGGTCCATCGGCGCAACGCTGGCACCGTAGCTATTCCCCCGGCGGCGAACACGATGCCGCCGTCCGGTCGCGTTGTTACATCGATCTTCGTCTGTCCACCGAGCATCATCGCATTCAAATTAGCGCTGCTTACTGTCGATTCGGTGAAACCCAGTATTCCGGTGACGCGGGAAAACGGCGGCGCGCCCATTAGCTGGATATCGTTGTACGCGAATTGCAAGGCACCACTGACTTTGGTGTTTTCTGCATGCTGCAATGGCATCGAGAACTGGAGGTTCAACTTTGCGGGACCGGTTGCTTCGGCATTGTTCGTCACGCCGCTGGTCCATTGCGAAACGGGGCTGACATTCGCATAGCGCAGCAGGTCCGACAGCGGGCCTTCGGCCACGCCACGCAGTTCGAGTGTTGCGTCGCGTGTCAGATCCGGCACGCGTGCGGTGACGTTCGCAAGCTTTACACCGTAGACCGAGCCGCGCTGCGCCGTAACGGTCAGCGACGATCGATCTAGCAGCAACTCCGCATCAATGCCGGTAAGCAGCGGCCACGTTCGCGTTGGCCCGTCCGTACGATCTGCTCGCGTGGGGTCGGGATGAACATCGAGGGTTGCATCGGCGACACGGGCGGTCAACCGCATTTCTCCGGGTCGGTCCCCACCAAATGGAAAGTGAGCAAGATCGCCTTTGACCCGAAAGATGCCGTCGGTGAGCTTGCCCTGGATTAACGCGTGCTGCATCCACCCGACGGTGCGGGTTCCAGCGGCGCTTGGCATGTAGCGAAACGCAGCGGGCGCGTCGAGGCGATGGATGTGACCCGTCAGATCGAGCTGCCCGGGTCCACGCGTGCCGGCATCCGATGCGGCCGCTCGATAGGAACCCGCCGCATCGATATCGAAGTCTGCATTAGCTGCAGCCAGAGCGTTGATGCGGAGCTCGAGCACTGGGTCCGAGGTCCAACGCACCGCGCCCTTAAGGGTCGCGAACCGGACGCGTGGCTCGGCGAACACGCCTGGAAAAGTCACCACAGCGTTAGTGGAAGCAAGGTTCAATGTACCCGCGCCCTCGGAGCTTTCGATGCTGCCACTCAAATTCTCAAACGTGGGCCACTGCGGGTCTGCTTGCGCACCAGGCGACGCGGCGCTTGTGATTTGATGGAACTCAGTCTTTAAGGTCAGATTTCGCGGCGTTGGCGCATACCCGGGCCACGCCGCGGTCAGGTTCTTCAGCGAGCCGGTCACCGCGTGCCTCGCGACGATTTCTCGCAGGTTTGTTGCCAACGGAACATGCGCAGCGAGCCAGGAAAGACTCTGCAGATCGACGTTGCTGGCTCGCACCTGCGTACGTGCATCGGCGTTGCCGCGCGCACGTGTGGTGCGGACTTCAAAGTCAATCGGCGCGAGGCTCCTTTGCGAGGCTTCGACCAGCGCGAGACGGCTGGCGGTAAATTCCTGACCTCCGCTGCCATTGTCATCGCCCCAGCGGCGCTGCGAAATGCGGCCCTGAAGCGATGCGAGTTTGAGTGGCTCGAGGTCATTGGCCAGCGTAACGTTTACGCCGGTCAGCGCAACGTCGGCAACAATGCGTGTGACACGCGCACGTTCGAACGTGAGCCAGCCGCGAACCGCGCCTTCCGCCCGCTCGACCTTGATCGGTGCCCCGAATAGTGCAGCGAGCGCGGCAAGATCGGCATAGTCCACCGCGCCATAGACCTCGCCGGTCCAACGCGTGTGATCCGAAGGAGCGGCAAACGGTGAATGGCGAAAGCGCGCCCGCACGTCGATGGGCCCTGCCATCGTGGCCGTTGGCTGCGCCTGCAGACCCAGCTGGTGCAGGCCCAGGTGGTGTTCAAGCTGCACATTCACATTCGCGAGCTCAAATTGCGTCGGTGCAGTGGCGACTCGCTGATCGCTATATCGAATGCGCGCGTTGGTGATGACGGTCTTGCCTTGCACCAGCATCCAATCTGCCAATCCACCGTCCTCAGGCTGGGCATCAGGTTGGAGCAAAATTCCGGCGACTGAAAAGCGATCACCGGGCAGGCGCAGCACCTCCAGATCCGGCGCCTCGATGCGCAGCAGCGAAAAGCGCGGCGCGAACGCCACTGCACTGAGCCACGAAAGGGTGCCCTGAACGCGTGGCAACACCAGACCGTGTTGCCCACCGGCTCCACCCACCAGAACATTGCTCAAAACCAGGTGTGGATTGACGCCTTGCCAGCTTGCTTCGATGCGGCCAATGCTGACCGGCACCTTGAGTGCGCGTGCAGCAATTCGCTCAATCCACGGCCGCAACTCGTCCACGCGCGGCAATACTGCGTAACGGGCGATCAACAGCAGAGTGCCCGCCGCAAAAAGTGCGCCGATCAGCGTCCAGAGCAGCCACGCGGACGCAGCAGACACGGCCAGACTTGCGCGCCCGACTGCGCTCCACGCGCGCGGCTGATGCTGGCGTTCGAGCGGGCCTTGCGGCGATGTCATGGATGCGGTGCTACGTAAGATGCTGTATTGATACGGAAAGGTCTGAGGACGTTATCACAGCGACCTCCTACTACGACCGCGCACAACAGTGAAAAATTCCCCCTATATCGGGTCGCACGATTGGCGCGGACCGCGTATCACTTTTGCCGAGCTGCACGCCATTTCGCGCTATGTGCAGCGGCATCTGGCGCCGGCTGGCGCCGGAGTCGCAGATGGCGCACCAGCCGGCGAGGCACTGGCACGCTGGGCGGCTGATCGGTGGACGCCGCAGGCGCTGCGGGACGCACTCGCCCAGCTTCGCGAGGCAGCCGCAGGGGACGAGCCGCAACGGCTTGCAATCGCGCTGCGCCGCTTGCGTCAGCGCGTGATGCTGTCTCTGATCGCGCGCGACGCCACGGGACGCGCCGACCTGGCGGAAGTCGTGACCACGATGACGGCGTTGGCGGAGCTGTCGATCCAGGCGGGTATTGATGTCCATGCGCGTGAGCTCGCGGCGATCCATGGAACGCCGCATAGCGTTGATGACGTCCCGCAGGACCTGCTGGTCGTCGGAATGGGCAAGCTGGGTGGCGGTGAGTTGAACGTCTCGTCCGACGTCGATCTGGTGTTCGTGTACGACGAAGATGGTGAAACCCGGGGCGCGAAGATGGCGCGCACCCTGAGCAATCACGAGTTTTTTGCCCGCCTCGGCCGCCGCCTCATTGCGCTGCTGAACGACCTGACCGGCGATGGCTTCGTGTTTCGAGTCGACATGCGGCTGCGACCCAACGGGTCGGCCGGGCCGCTTGCGGTTTCCAACGCCATGCTCGAGGAATATTGGGTAGCGCAGGGACGCGCCTGGGAGCGTTTTGCGTGGCTCAAGGGGCGCGTCGTTTCCGCGCCGGTGCTTGCTTCGCCCTCGCAATTCACTGCGCAGTGCGCCGCGCTCGACGGCATCGTGCGACCTTTCGTGTTTCGAAAGTATCTGGATTTCGGCGCAATCGCGGCGCTGCGTGACCTGCATAAATTGATTCGCGCGGAGGCGAGCCGCCGTGCCGCCGGCGCGGATGCGCGTGATGATGGTGTGAAGTCCAACGTCAAATTGGGTCGCGGTGGAATACGCGAGCTGGAATTCGTTGCGCAGACCTTCCAGATCATCCGGGGCGGCCGCGAGACTCGCCTGCGATCGAAGTCCACGTTACTGACCTTGCGGACGTTATCTGAGCTGGGCGTTCTGCCCGCGGCCACGGCAGACCAGCTTTGCGTCAGTTATGTGTTCTTGCGCAATCTCGAACACGCGCTGCAATACGTCGACGATGCGCAAACCCATGTGATCCCAGACGACGCCGCCGCAGTCGATGGGATTGCAAAATTGATGGGTGCGCAAAGTGCAGCGGCGCTGCTGCGCGAGTACCGCGCAGTGCAGGCTTTCGTCGCGGAAACGTTCGACGCTATTTTTGCTGAGCCCGAGACGGACGACGACGCGCTTCAAATGGCGCTCGGCTCGACTGCGAGCGCGGGAGACGGAGAACTGACCGCGGATTTGCTCGCCCTCGGATTTTCCGAGCCGTCCGCAGCAGCAGAGCGCGTGCGCGCGGTGCTTGATTCACCGCGGGCGAAGACGGGTTCGGAGGCCGCGCGTCAGGCACTGCAGCGTTTGGTGCGGCGTGCACTGCATGCGGCGATTCAGTACTCACAGGAAATCGGCGCTGCACACGATATCGGGCCGGATGAGCACTTCGCTCGCTTTGCGCAGCTCGGGGATGTGGTGGCGGGGCGCAATACCTATGTAGCGCTCTTGAATCAATTTCCGCGCGCATTCGAGCGTGTGATGCGAATGCTGGCCGCGAGCCGCTGGGCAACTCAGTATCTGGTTCGACACCCGATATTGCTCGATGAACTATTGGGCGAGCGATCGCCGGGACATGACGCAGATACCGGTACGTGGTCCGCGGCAGTCCGCGCACAGCTGATTGAGGCGGGCGAAGACCAGGAGCAGCAGATGAATCTGCTGCGCGATGCGCATCACGTACAGGTCTTTCGGCTATTGATTGCCGATCTCGACGGCGTGCTGACCGTGGAGCGACTGGCCGACCAGTTGTCTGCGCTTGCTGACGCGACGCTGGCGCTGGCAATCGAAGCCGCATGGTCGACACTTACCCGCAAGCATCGCGATGCACCGCGCTTTGCCGTCGTTGGTTACGGCAAGCTGGGCGGCAAAGAACTCGGTTATGAATCTGACCTCGACTTGATCTTTCTGTACGACGACGACGATCCGGCGGCCGCCGAAACCTACTCGATGCTCGCGCGCCGCCTGGTCACATGGCTCAGCACGCAGACGTCATCGGGCAGGTTGTTCGACGTCGATCTGCGGCTGCGTCCCGATGGCAACGCAGGCCTGATGGTTTCTCCGTTAGAGGCGTTTTCACGCTACCAGCGCAATGAGGGGCAGGGGGGTCACGGCGCCTGGCCGTGGGAACACCAGGCGCTGACGCGCGCCCGTTTCTCGGCTGGTGATGCGAGCATCGGCGAGCGCTTCGAGGCTGAGCGCGAGCATGTGCTGATGCAGGCACGCGACGAAGACACATTACGCAGCGATGTCCTCGCAATGCGCGTTCGCATACTCGACGGGCATCCGAATACTTCTGCGCTGTTCGATGTCAAGCACGATCGCGGCGGAATGATCGACATCGAGTTCATCGTCCAGTACCTGGTGCTACTCCATGCGCGCAGCCATCACGTGCTGCTACGCAATGCGGGCAACATCGCCCTGCTGCAAATTGCCGGCGAACTGCAGTTGATCGATGCTCCGCTGTCCATCAAGGGTGCGGACGCCTATCGCACATACAGGCGAATTCAGCACCGATTGCGACTCAACGGCGCAGAGCGGGCGCGCTTGCCGGCGCATGAAGTCGAGTCTGAAA
This sequence comes from Burkholderiaceae bacterium, assembly GCA_013696665.1. GTDB lineage: Bacteria > Pseudomonadota > Gammaproteobacteria > Burkholderiales > Burkholderiaceae_F > JACCZX01. The sequence continues at coordinate 9,921 of JACCYC010000076.1, forward strand.
TCGAGACCGTCAAGCGGTTGTGGACTGCGGTGTTTGGCTGACAGCTGCTGCTGGTGCGCAACTACGCGAGCATCCGGAGAGTCGCGAACACCAGCATGCCGATTGCGATGGTTGCGATCATGCTGCGCAAAACCAGGGTGCTGAGCGCGGCGACAATGCCCGCCACCAGCTTTGGATTCGACATTGAAATATCGAGCGCGCCCTGGTTGACAAACAGCTCAGGCGTGATCAAGGCGATCAGCGCACAGACCGGCGCATAGCGCAGGCCGTGCTGCACACGTTCCGGCAGCCGAAAACGATCTCCGAACATCAGAAATGTTGAGCGCATCAGCTGCGTGATCAACGTCAGCCCGATGATCAACAACCAGATCTCGAGCGCGCTCACTGTTTCGCCTCGCGCTTATCAAGCACCAGCTCCGCACTCATCGCGGCGGCAATCCCCGCCACGACCGCGACCAACAATCCCAGCTTCAGCGGCAGCCCTGCTGCAATCACCGCGACCACGCCTGCAGTCATGGCGCCAACCAGCGCCGGCTTGCCGATGATCATCGGAATGGTCATCGCGATCAGCGCGATGATCGATGCAAATTCGAGCCCCCATTCAGTCGGCACCTCGGCCGCAAGCAGGATCCCTGCGATGGACGTGGCCTGCCAGATAATCCACGAGTACGCGGCCATGCCCAGGAAAAACCAGATCTGTTCGGTGGTGCCCCGTTCATCGTCGCTTGTATCTGAAAATCTCGAGAGGAACATTGCAAAGCTGAAATCGATGATGAAGTAAGCGAGCAGCAGGCGCTTGCGCAGCGCAAGGCGACGAAAAAAAGGCTGCAGGCCGGCGGAGAAAATGACAAACCGCAGGTTGATGACGAATGCGGTCAGCAGCACGACCCAGATCGGAGCGGCGGCGGCGATCAGCGGCAGCGAAGCCAACTGCGCCGAGCCTGAAAAAACCAGCAGGCTCATGCCGATGGCCTGCGCGGTCGTCAGGCCGACCTTGACCATCGCTACGCCAGTTACGACGCCCCAAGTGCCGGTGACCAGCGTCAGAGGCGCCACGATGCGGATTCCGTGCACAAATGCATCGCGCCGGACTCGCGCGAGCTCTGGACGCGAGCCGAACAATGCTTTCATGGAGCGGCGATTATAGGAACACCGGTTGTTAGAATGACCGGCTTCGACGATCAAGCGCGACCCTTCGGGAGAATAGATGTCGATGTCCGACCGCGATGGAGTTATCTGGTACGACGGCAAGCTGGTGCCGTGGCGTGACGCCACCACGCACGTCTTGACGCACTCGCTGCACTATGGACTCGCCGTGTTTGAGGGTGTTCGTGCCTACGACACCTCGATGGGGCCGGCGATTTTTCGCCTGCGCGAGCACACCGAGCGCTTGTTCAACTCGGCCAAGATTTTCATGATGCAGATCCCATTTTCCCAAGAACAGATCTTCGAAGCTCAGCGCGAGGTAGTACGCGCGAACAAGCTCGACTCCTGTTATCTGCGGCCCCTGGCGTTTTACGGGTCGGAGAAAATGGGCGTCAGCCCGAAGGGCGCCAAGGTGCATGTCGCGATTGCCGCGTGGCCGTGGGGCGCCTACCTCGGTGAAGAAGGGCTCGTGAAGGGAATTCGCGTCAAGACTTCCTCTTTCCAGCGCCATCACATTAATGTGTCGATGGTGCGCAGCAAGACTTCGGGTCACTACGTAAACTCGATCCTTGCCAATATGGAAGCGGTCAACGACGGTTACGATGAAGCCCTGCTGCTCGATACGCAGGGATTTGTCGCAGAAGGCGCCGGCGAGAATGTCTTTATCGTCAAGGACGGTCAGGTGTTTGAGCCGGCGATGGTGTCGGGGTTGAGTGGTATCACGCGCGCCAGCGTGCTCGAAATCGCGCGGGATCTCGGCTATCCGGTCACGATGAAACCGATCACACGCGATGACGTTTATCTGGCCGACGAAGCTTTCTTTACCGGCACGGCGGCTGAGATCACGCCGATTCGCGAACTCGATGGGCGCATGCTCGGTACCGGCCAGCGCGGTCCTATCACCGAGAAAATTCAGAGCCTGTTTTTCGACGTGGTCAATGGCCGCGCGCCGAAATACAAGCACTGGCTCACACCTGTTCAGGAAAACAGTTCCAATGAGCGAGACCCGCGCAGATCCGATCGTCCAGTTGCAATCCAGTGACCTGCCGGCGTTTTGTCCTAATCCGGCGATGCCGGTGTGGAACCATCACCCGCGCGTGTTTCTGGACGTGTCCAAGACTGGGCAGGCGATGTGCCCCTATTGCGGCACCGTGTACGTGATGAAGGCTGGCGAGACCTCCAAAGGCCACTGACAAACTTGAGTTGAGGACGTAGGCGCCGATGCGACTTTCAAAGCCATTGATGCTGTCCTCGCCCGAAGAATGCGAACAAGCGTTCTACGAGGCGCTCGATGCGGGCGACAGCGAGGCAGTCAACGAGCTGTGGCTCGAAGACGACGATGTGGTTTGCATTCATCCCGGCGGTGCTCGGTTGATGGGCTATGCGGCGATAAAGTCCTCGTGGACGTCGATCCTCTCGGGCGGTCCCGTTCACGCGCGTTGCACGCTCGCAAAGTCACTTGAGACGCCCACCGTCGCGCTGCGCAACGTGGTCGAGGAAGTTGTTGTCGGTCAAGGTACGCAGCAGCAGATCGTCAGCGTGCTCGCGACCAACGTCTATGTAAAGACGCCTGCCGGCTGGAAAATGGTGCTGCATCACGCGTCGGCGGCACCGGAAGGCGTTACCCACGCGGGCCAGGAGTCGGGCGAATCCCCAGCCGTGCTCCATTGAGCGGCGTCGTCGTTGCCGATCGTTAACAGTTCGTATGTCGCGCCGTGGTGGTTACCGGGCGGCCATCTGCAGACAGTCGTTCCAGCCCGGCTGATGCCGTTGCCACATGTGGACTACCGACGCGAGCGCTGGGATACCCACGATGGCGACTTCATCGATGTCGACTTTGCGTTGCCCGTACCCGCGCCCGCAGATGCGCCGGTGTTCGTACTGTTTCACGGGCTCGAGGGCGACTCGCAGAGTCACTATGCACGCTCGACGATGCGCTGGTTTGCGGATCGCCAGTGGCGTGCGATGGTCGTGCACTTTCGCGGCTGCTCAGGCGAACCCAATCGTCTGGCACGCGCCTATCACTCGGGTGATTCGGATGAAGGCGACTGGATTCTGCGGGCGCTGCATGCGCGCTGGCCCGCGGCACGCTTGTACGCGGCAGGTGTATCGCTTGGAGGCAACATGCTGGCTAAATGGGCAGGCGAGCGTGGACACGAAGCTTCGTTCGTTACGGCAGCGGCATCGATTGGATCGCCACTTGACCTTGCAGCCGGTGGAGCCGCTCTCGGGCGCGGCATCAACAGGGTCTACACGAAAGCCTTTCTGATGACGCTCAGGCGCAAGGCGCTGCGCAAGCTCATAGAATTTCCGGAGATTGCGCGCGACGCGCAGTATTCAGCACGGCTGCGTGCGAGCCGCACGCTGTACGAGTTCGACAACGAATACACCGCCCCGCTGCACGGATTTCGCGATACCGATGATTACTGGGATCGGGCGTCGGGCAAACGGTGGCTGCCCGCGATCCGAATTCCCTACCTTCTGCTCAATGCAATCAACGATCCGTTCGTGCCGGCAACGAGCTTGCCTACCGCAGGCGAGGTGTCGTCAACGGTCGAGCTGGAGCAGCCCGCCGAAGGAGGGCACGTGGGCTTTGCGCGTGCGCCGTGGCCCGGGCGAACCGACTTCATTGCCGAACGGCTGCAGCAATTTTTTCTGCAGCGCTAGCGTTCGGTACGCTGAATCGGGCACGTTAAACGCTACTGTTATGTCCTAAACAGGGAGATCGCATGGATGACATTGTGAAGGCCGCGCTGGCCAAGTGGCCAAATGTGCCAGCGGTATTTGGATGGCTTTCGTTAAACGGACGTGGGGCCTGGCGCATCAAGGACGACCCGATCGAAAATGAAGCAATCAATGAATTCATCGGGCGCAATTACATGAACGATGGATGCGGCAACTGGTTTTTTCAGAACGGGCCGCAGCGGGTTTACGTATCGCTCGAAGTGGCACCGTGGATTTACCGCCTCGACGAATTCAAGCGCCTCGCCACCCACACTGGGGCACATCCACGCGAACTACGGCAGGCATTTGCCGACGAGCAGGGGCGGTTGTACCTCGAAACAGAACTCGGACCGGGCGTGCTCGATGACCGCGACACCCTGGCATTTTCCGAGCGCATCGTCGACGAGACAGGCAAGACGCTGGACGACGAAGCGCTTGCCGCCTGGAATGCCGGAAAGATCAATGCCGAGCTGAAAACCGATGGGCTGCACGTAAATCACGAAAGCCATGTACCGATCGAGCACATCGAATCCGCCCGCGTGCCCGAGGTACTTGGATTCATGCGCCAGCCGCAGTCTTCGAAGAGAAGCTGACGCAGCTGACTAGTCGAATGTCGGCGACTCGACGCCGAGAATCTTGTGCAGCTTCGGACTCGTGGTGGTGTACTGCAGGTGCACCTTGCGCTCCGGAAACACGTAACGCGTAGCTCCGAACGCTGCGAGCGCGGCTTCGTGAAAGCCGGACAGAATCAATTTCTTCTTGCCCGGATACACGTTGATATCGCCGACCGCGAAAATGCCGGCAATGTTGGTCTCGAATTTCTCGGTGTCCACTGTGACCTGCCTGCGCTCGATTCCAAGGCCCCACTCGGCAATCGGGCCAAGCTTCGGTGATAAGCCAAAGAACACCAGCAGGTGATCGAGCGGAACGCGTCGCGTCAGTCCATCGGCCGACGTCACCCGTATGTCGGTCATGGTGCCGTCCAATTCCTGAAACCCGCTGATTTGCCCCACCAGCATCTGCATCTCGTGCAGGTCGCAGCGTGCCTTCATTTTCGCAACCGACGCGGGTGCCGCGCGAAAGCCATCGCGACGGTGCACGAGTACGACGCTGGCGGCCTTGTCGGCAAATTCGAGCGCCCAATCGAGCGCAGAGTCGCCGCCACCGGCGATTACAAGATTCTTGCCCTCAAATTGCGACGGGTCCCTGACGCGGTAATGCAATTGCGCACCGGCAAAACGGTCGATGCCCTCGACCTTTAACGTGCGAGGCTGAAAAGAACCGACGCCGCCGGCCACGATAACGACCTTGGTCAAAAAGCGAGCGCCTTTGCTGGTTTCAACGTAGAAGCGCCCGTCATCTTGCTTCTGCACCGCTGTGACTTCCTGCCCGAGATGAAACGCGGCGCCGAACGGCTCAATCTGCTTCAGCAGCGCGTCAGTCAGTTCCTTGCCCGTGCACACCGGAATCGCGGGGATGTCGTAAATCGGCTTGTCGGGATAGAGCTCGGTGCATTGGCCACCCACCTCCGGCAGCGAATCGACGACATGCGCCTTGATCTCGAGTAACCCGAGCTCGAACACCTGAAACAACCCTACGGGCCCGGCGCCAACGATGACGGCGTCGGTCTCGGTCGGCTGAGCAGCCACTGCGCTGGCGGCGATCAGCGAAACATTCTCGGATTTCATTGATTGATAAATGCGTAGTGGCGCGCCGGTTGGCGCAAGCGCGGAATTGTACGGATGCAGGCGCTAACGGCGGCGTTCGTCGGGTTCGCGCCTTGATGCTTCTCTGATGTTGTCGCGGTCGCGCTTGACCTCGGCCTGCAGTTCACGCAGCCGCGCATCAATCTCGGACATCGTATAAAAATCGCCGTCATTGGCGCGCCGCGCAAGCTCCAGCTGGTTGACCGCTGCCTGCGGGGCGCCGAGCAACGCGTACATTTCGGCGATCGACTGATGCTGCAGCGACTGGCGATTCAACGCCGCATACGAACGACCGAGCAGCGCGTGATACGCCGGCTGCGAACGCTGAATTGCCTGCTGCTGGCGCAAAAAGACGATCGCCGCCTCGTGCTGGCCGGTCTTGTTCAACACGTCCAGGTAGTGGCTGGTTGCGAGCGACGACAATGGAAAACGCGCCGCAACCTCACCTGACAGCTTGACGGCAGCGGCACGCTCGGAATCGTCGCGAGCAATGGCAAATCGAGCTTCGGCAACGATCTTGTCGAGAATCGCCGAAGGCGCTGGCGACAAGCGGCGCGCCGTCTGTGCTGCCTGCACGGACAGATCGGGTTGATTGAGTTTCAGTGCGGCCACTGCGATGCCGTAGCGCGCCGCTATCTCGGACGACGTGGTCTGATTTTTCAGCTGGCCATTGAAATATTCAAGCGCATCGCGCCAACCCTGCGTCGTAGGTTCCTGCAGAACGCGCAGACGCGCGCGGATCAACTGGAAGGCCAAGCTGTCGGGCCGCTGCTTGATGCGCAGATTTCGCGTGCGATTCTGCATATCCGAGATGCGCTCGACCGTCATCGGATGCGTGCGCAGATACGCCGGGGCCGCGCTCTCATAGATGCGCGTGCCCGATTGCAGCCGACCAAAGAAAGACTCCATGCCGCGACTGTCGTAACCGGCATCGGTCAGCGTCTGAAACCCCACGCGATCAGCCTCGCGTTCGGCTTCGCGTGAGAAGTTCAGCTGTTGCTGAATCAGCGCAGCCTGGGTGCCGATGATCGCGGCCTGCGCAACGTCGCCGCTGGACGATCCGCCAGCCCGCGACGCGAGCAGGGCGAGCAGCAGCGCGCCGATTGCAAGGGCAGCCGATTCGCGCTGCTTGGCGAGCATGCGAGCGATGTGGCGCTGCGTGACGTGACCGATTTCGTGCGACATCACGCCTGCCAGCTCGGATTCATTTTGCGCCGCCAGGATCAGTCCAGTGTGCACGCCGATAAATCCGCCGGGCAATGCGAACGCGTTGAGCATCGGGTCGCGGATGGCAAAGAAAACGAAGTCGAGCGAGCGCGAAGGGCTGAATGAAACCAGCTCATAGCCGAGATGATTCAGATATTCGGTCGTTTCGGTATCGGCCAGGTAGTCGGGCTCGCGCCTGACTTCCAGCATGATCTGCTCACCGAGGCGGCGCTCGGTTGCAGGTGAAAGCTCCTCGCTGCCCGCATCGCCGAGCGAAGGCAGATCGATCGCTTGCGAGAATGCCGGCGGTGCATTCAGCACAAAGGCAACCACGAGGACGACGAAAGTTCGGAACATGCGCACGTCGGGGCGAACCAGGATCGCTGGTCCGTTTTTGTTGCATTCGAGTCGGTTTGTATGATAGCTACTAATCTACTTCGTTCCGTCGCCCGTCGCCCGAGAAACTGCAGGTGAATTCACTCACTCACTTTGATGCTGCCGGGCAGGCGCAGATGGTCGATGTCGGAGACAAGACTTCAACGCATCGCGTGGCAGTCGCGGCAGGGCGCATTTGCATGCGTCCTGAAACGTTACAACTCATCGTGTCGGGTAATGCAAAGAAAGGCGACGTTCTGGGGGTCGCGCGCGTCGCCGCCATTCAGGGCGCAAAGCGCACCGCCGAGCTGATCCCTTTGTGTCATCCGCTTGCACTTACCCGAATCGCGATCGACTTCGATGTCGACCAGGCGGGCAACGCGGTCGAATGCCGCGCTCAGGTCGAAACCCATGGTCCGACCGGCGTCGAGATGGAAGCGCTGACGGCCGTGCAGGTGGGCTTGCTCACGATCTACGACATGTGCAAAGCGGTCGATCGCGCGATGGTGATCAGCAACGTCAGACTGCTCGAAAAACAAGGCGGCAAATCGGGCAGTTACGTTGCTGGCTCCTGATTGAGCGCGTTGCGTTTTTATGCGGCCGACGCAGTTCATGCTGCTTTGAGCTTGCCCGCGCTGGCCGATGCCATCGCTCAGGCGCTGCGAGACGGTGTCTCGGCTCCACTGCGGCATGCGCATTCGATCTCGCGCAACGATTCGTTGCTGCTGATGCCGGCGTGGAGCGCGCGAGACCAGGGCGCAATCGGCGTCAAACTGGTGACTGTGTTTCCGGGCAACGCGGCGAATGTCGGAGCAGTCGACGCGTGCTCAACTCCGACAGTCAACGCCGTATATGTCCTGTTCGACCGCCACAACGGGGCCCCGCGCGCCGTCATTGATGGCGAGGCGCTGACACTGCGCCGCACTGCCGCCGCGTCGCTGCTTGCCGCGCGTTATCTGGCGCCTGCCGATGTGCGCACCGTGCTTATCGTGGGTACCGGCCGGCTCGCGCGATTCATGGCACGAGCGCACTGCACTGGCCGTAACGTCGAGCGGCTTCTGATCTGGGGACGCAACCCCGAGCGCGCCCAATCGCTGGCGGCAGTGTTGCGGGCAGACGCGCTGCCGGCAGAGGCTGTCGACGATCTGCAGCGTGCAGTCAGCGAAGCCCACATCATCAGTTGCGCGACGACTGCCACCGCGCCGATCGTTTACGGGGCTTGGCTCGCGCCCGGAACCCACCTCGATCTTGTCGGTGGGTTCAAACGCAATATGCGCGAAGTCGACGATGCGGCGGTTCGAAGCGCGCGCATCTACGTCGACACTTACGCAGGTGCACTCGCTGAGGCCGGTGACATCGTCGATCCGATCGAGCGCGGCGTGATCACGCGCCAGGATATTGCCGGAGAGCTTGGCGATCTGATCGCCGGACGAGTCGATGGCAGACGCTCGGTCGGCGACATCACGCTATTCAAATCGGTGGGCACTGCAATTGAAGATCTTGCGGCCGCGCAGATGTTGCTCAGCGTGACCGGCGCTGCCTAACCCGCCAACAGCTCGCGTGCGTGCTTGCGGGTCGTGTCGGTAATTTCCTGGCCACCCAGCATGCGCGCCACTTCTTCGATGCGGCTTTTTCGGTCGAGCTGCATCA
>JACCYC010000077.1 GCA_013696665.1 Burkholderiaceae bacterium
GGTCGCTGGTATTTCATTTACGCGTGATCAGATGTACTTCCGCACGTCGTTGGATGCGCCGCGCTACAAAGTCATGCGTGTAGCGCTTGCCAGGCCCGATCTGTCCCAGGCCGTGCCGGTCATTGCACCCGGGCGTGATGTGGTGGTTTCGATTGCCGCCGCAAACGACGCGCTGTACGTCACACAGCGGCGCGGCGTTATCACGACGCTGCTGCGGGTTCCGCACGCGCAAGGAAGCCGGCAGGTCAACGTTGAACAGATCGCACTCCCGATCAGCGGTTCTGCCTTATTGGTCGACGTCGACCCGCAGTTAACAGGCGCGGTGCTGTCGATTGCCGGATGGACGCGCGCTTCAAAGCCGTATTTTTACGACCCCGCCGGAAAAAAGATCGCGCTTCTGAATCTGGTTCGACCCGGCGCCTTCGATGCACCCCAGGACATCGAAGCACGCGAGGTTTCTATAAAGAGTCACGATGGCGTTGAGATTCCGGTGTCGGTGCTGGTGCGAAAAGACACGAAGCTTGACGGCAACAATCCGACCATCGTCTATGGCTACGGGTCGTACGGGATTACCGAAGAGCCATTTTTCAGCCCGCGCGTGTACGCATGGCTCGAGCGCGGCGGCGTGTACGCGTTTGCGCACGTGCGCGGCAGCGGCGCACTGGGTGAGGACTGGCACAACGCGGGACGCAAGGCGACCAAATCAAACACGTGGAAGGACGGGATCGCTGTTGCCGAATGGCTGATTGCCAACCGCTACACGTCGCGCGAGCGCATCGGTATTTACGGGGGAAGCGCCGGGGGGATTTTTGTTGGACGGGCTATTACCGAGCGGCCTGAGTTGTTTGCCGCCGCGGTACCCAGCGTCGGCGTGATGGATATGGTGCGAACCGAATCGAGCGCCAACGGCGTGGCCAACATTCCGGAATTTGGCACTATCAAAAAGGAAGATGAGTTCCGTGCGCTATTGGCGATGAGCAGTTACCACCACATCAAGGATGCAGTGAAATATCCTGCGGTGATGCTGGTGCACGGCGTCAACGACACGCGGGTCGACGTCTGGCAGTCAGCCAAATTTGCAGCGCGACTGGCTTCGGCCCAGACCGAGGGCAAGCCGGTTCTGATGCGGCTCGACTACGACCTTGGCCATGGGCAGGGCGGGACACGTACTCAGCAACAACTGCAATCAGCCGACATCTGGTCGTTCTTCCTGTGGCAATTCGGCGTGGCCGAATTCCAGCCGAAATAGCGCCGCTGCTTTACTCCGACAAGGTTCGCTGCAGAGCAATCTCAGCAGCGATTGCGCGCGCGATTGTTTCGCGCACTGTTGAGTCGAGCGCCGGGCGCAAATCGGAAACCAGCGCGGTCAGCGCACGCACCAGAGTCGGTTGCAGCCGCTCCTGCACTTGGCGCTCGAGTTCGGCGGACAACTGGGGCTGCAACTGCCGCAACAAACTCTCACCCAGCTGCGCTTCTATTTTGTCCCAATCAATGGCTTGCGGAGTCGCTTGCACAGGCAGTGATGGAGCGAACGCGGGCGGTGCCGACCAAGGGGGTCGCGCCGGCTCGCGCGGTCGGGGTGGAGGCGCTTCAGCTGGCGCGACAGTAGAGTTCACGAAAGAGGGTGACACCGCAGGGGGACTCACCACCGGGGGCGGCGGCTGCGGCAGAGAAATATCGAGATCGAGAGACGGCAGCGTCAAGCGCTCGGTCAATACCGGAATCGTCGCGTCATCGGGCATTACTTTGCCGCCGGGCTGCGTCAGTCGTTCCAGGTCGGTCGACTTTCGCGGGCTAGTCGCCATGGGTTATCTCGATCGCGGAAGGTTCGAACCCGTTGTCCCGATAGGTCTTGAAGCGTACGCGCGCGCACTTTCGATCGTTTTCGTCGCGGGACACGACTTCGATGACGCGTCGATAGCGCGTGAAAAGTTTTTCAAAGCGCGGCGGAACATCGTCATCGAGCGTGAGCAATACATCGCTGTCGGGCGCTGTGTCGGAGTCAAGAGCCAGCAGCACCGGTGTGTTCAGCGCAAGGGGCGAATCGACGTACACGTGCGGCACGAAGTCGAGCGCCGAGAAAGTCCACAGCACGCTGTCGAACTGCAGCAGTCGCTCGGCGTCGCGCGTATAAACGACCGCGCGGTTTCCAGCGGCACGCGCCTTGCGTATCACGCGGCACGCGTAATGCACGCGATGGCTCACTCCGGTGTAGAAATCGATCCGCGTGCGGCGTTCGCTGTCCGGCGCAACCGCCGGTTCGGCGACGAGCGCGTCACCGACTGGCACGGTCGATCAGGAACTGCGTTAGCAACGGAACCGGCCGCCCGGTGGCGCCTTTAGCGGCACCGCCCTTCCAGGCGGTGCCCGCGATATCAAGGTGAGCCCATGGATAAGCCTTGGTAAACCGCGCAAGAAAGCACGCGGCGATCACCGCACCGGCACCCGGCGTCCCAATATTGGCCATATCCGCAAAGTTCGATTTCAGCTGCTCCTGATAGTCTTCGTCGAGCGGCATCCGCCACGCCAAGTCGCCGGACTCACGGCTCGCAGCCATCAACTGGTTCGCAAGCGCATCATCATTCGAAAACAACCCCGAGTTGACGCCTCCCAGCGCCACCACACACGCGCCGGTCAAGGTGGCGATGTTGATCACAGCAGATGGTTTGAAGCGCTCGCTGTAAGTCAGGGCGTCGCACAAGATGAGTCGGCCCTCGGCATCGGTGTTCAGTATCTCGATTGTTTGCCCCGACATCGAAGTGACGATGTCGCCCGGCTTGACCGCCGCGCCGGACGGCATGTTCTCGCAAGCCGCGACCACGCCAACGACGTTTATCTTGAGCTTTAGCTCTGCCAAGGCGCGCAGGGTCCCGAGGACACTGGCGGCTCCGCACATATCGAACTTCATCTCGTCCATTGCCGCACCGGGCTTGATGGAGATTCCGCCCGAGTCGAATGTGATGCCCTTGCCGACCAAAACGATCGGGGCGCCCTTGGCCGCGCCTTTGTACTTAAGCACGATCAAACGCGGTGGTTGCTCCGAACCTCTGGCCACGGACAGAAATGAGCCCATCTTCAGCGCTTCCATCTGCTTCGTCTCGAGCACTTCGACGTCGAGCTTCCACTTCTTCGCCATCTGGCGTGCTTCATCGGCGAGAAAGCTCGGCGTGCAGATGTTCGGTGGCAGGTTGCCCAGGCGCTTGGCGAGCTCCATGCCGTTGGAAATGGCCGCGCCATAGCGAAGCCCGCGTTCCGACGGCGCGCTGCGTGTCTTGGATAGCACTGCGACCGTTTCGGCACCCTGCGTTACAGGTTCGCGCTTGCTTTTCAACTCATCAGTGCGGAACGCCGTTTCGCGTGCGGCGATCGCGACGTTGCAAGCTTGCCATTCGGCATCGCGCCCCTTCACCTGCCAATCAAGTGCGGCAACCGCTACCTTTTTGGCCGCCCCATTGAATGCTTTCAAACTGCTGCGGACCGCATCACTGAACGCACGCTCGTTGAAGTCGTCCTTGCTTCCGAGTCCGGTCAACAGAACTCGTGGTGCCGCGACGCCCTTAAGCCCCAGCAACGGCAAAAACGCGCCCCGTTTGCCGGTCATGTCCCCGCTTTTGACGGCTGCATTGATCGCGCCGCTGCATGCACGATCAAGGGCTCTGGCCGAGGGTGTCAACTCGCCGCCCGCATGCACGCCAACGATAATGGCATCGGTCTTGACTGCCTCGGGCCGCCCGACTGCTGTGATAAATTCCATCGGCTTCCTTCGTCTCTCTTGTTTTTTCGCTCAGCTATCCAGCTCGTTTGATCACAGCGCGACTCGCGGTCATCGGTAGCGCAACGTCGCTCGCGGCGAGCGCGGCAGTATATCGCCCTGATCGCTGGAAACCGGCAGGGCACCGGACCGTGGCACGATGATTTTCGGACGTGCGATTGTCTCCGAATTAGCCAACGCTGCGAGCGCCGTGTTCACGGTGCTGTTCTCGATTATTTTTTCGGTTGGGCTGGTGCGCATCATTGGCCAGGCGGCGGGTGGCCGGGTCGACAATCAGGCGGTATTCGAGCTGGTCGCACTGACGGCGCTGACGTGGCTTCCGATCATTCTGACTTTGACCCTGTTTATCTCGGTGCTAATGGCACTCACACGCGCCTACCGTGATTCCGAGATGGTCGTGTGGTTCACCTCAGGTCGAAGCCTGACCGCGTGGATCTGGCCGGTGCTGCGTTTTGCCTGGCCGATTATCGTATCGATTGCGTTGCTCGCGCTCTTTGTCACGCCATGGGCCAATGCGCAGATCGACGAAAGCCGCGACCGGTTCGCAAAACGCGATGACGTGAGCCGCGTTGCTCCGGGGCGCTTCATTGAATCGGGCGGTACTGATCGAGTGTTCTTCGTCGAGTCGGTCGACTTGAAAGACGGACAGGTGCGCAACGTGTTCGTCAGCATGCGCAGCCAGGGCCGCGAAGGGTTAATCGTTGCGGCTGAGGGCATCATCGAAGTTGAACAAAATGGCGATCGCTTTCTGGTGCTTAAACGGGGCCGCCGCTACGAGGGGACGCCCGGGAAGCTCGAGTATCGAACCATGGAGTTTGACCGCTATGCGATCCGGCTTGAGACGCGCGCGGATCAGCCGATTGGCGAGCGTCGCGCAAAGACGCTGACGTTGATGCAGCTGATGGCCAATCCGACGCAGCTCAACCTGGGTGAAATCATGTGGCGCAGCGGCTTGCCAGTGGTGGCGCTTCTGGTCACGCTGCTTGCGATTCCCTTGGCCTACGTCAATCCGCGCGTCGGGCGATCATTCAACCTGATCGCCGCCGTGCTGCTGTTTGCGCTGTATCTAAATGTGCTCAATACCGTGCAGGCTTATGTGCAGCAAGGCCGACTGGCATTTGGCATCGGTGTCTGGCTGGTACACGCGGTGGTGCTGCTTCTGGTGGTGGTGTTATTCCTGCGACGCGTTCATATGCAGCGCTGGGTGCCGCGCTGGCTCGCGCCGTCTTTCAGACTTGTTAATAGGCACCCGGCGGACGCCGCATGAGAACGATCCGCCGCTATTTGTGGGCCGAGATAGCGAGTGCCACGCTGTTCGTGCTGTTTGCGCTGCTCGCGCTATTCCTGTTTTTTGACATGGTGGCGCAGCTCGATGAGATCGGCCAGCGTGGCTTTCGCTTCCGCGACGCGTTGTTCTTCGTGGGGCTGACGTTGCCGTCGCGCATGTACGAGTTAATGCCGATCGCAGCCTTGATCGGAACGATCTACACGCTGTCAAAGCTGGCTGCGAATTCCGAATTCACCATCATGCGAGTTTCTGGAATGAGCACGCGCAGGTTAATGAATAACCTGCTTGGCATCGGCGTCGTGATGGTCGCGTTGACCTATCTGCTGGGCGAGTTCATTTCGCCGCCGGCCGAGCAGCTGGCGCAGAAAGTCCGATTGCAGGCGACTGGCGGGACTGACGGCGTGCGAGAGTTTCGCTCGGGTGTGTGGGTGCGCGATGTGGTGAAAGATCCCGGAGGCCGCGTGGCGGCTTTCCGCTTCATCAATGTGCGTCGGGTAGGTGTCGATGCCGACACGCGCGATTGGAGGGTTTTCGAATTCGATCGCGATTACAAGCTGCGTTCAATCCTCACTGCAGAAACCGGACGTTACGAAGCGGGCCGGGGCTGGACGCTGACTAATGTGGTCGAGACCAAATTGCCGGGGCCGATCGCTACCGCGTCGGTGCAACAGATGGCAGCGGCCAGAACTCAGGTGGTTCGCACCGCAGATCTCGCCTGGCCTTCCGAGCTGAAGCCCGATATTTTCGGAGTGATGATCGTGCAGCCGGAGCGCATGGCGGGCTGGGATCTTGCGCAATACATCCAGCATCTTTCCGACAATCGGCAACAGACCGAGCGCTTTGAGATTGCGTTCTGGAGCAAGCTGTTTTACCCGTGGGCAATAGTCGTCATGATGGTGCTGGCACTTCCTTTCGCATTTCTGCACGTGCGATCGGGCGGGGTCAGCTTCAAGATTTTTGCAGGCGTGATGATTGGCGTTGCGTTTTACGGGCTTAACAAATTATTGGCGCACTTGGGTTTGCTCAATACGTGGCCGCCCATTGTCGTGGCGGCACTTCCCAGCCTGGTGGTGCTCGCCCTGGCGATGAGCACGTTGTACTGGATCGAGCGGCGGTAGTTAATTACCTGCGGTCTCGGTAGAGGTCAACGGCGTCGCTGCCGACGGAATCGCGGCGGTCCGCATTTGCACTTCGTGGACTTTCCGATCGTCAACGAGCTGAATGAATGGGGTGTGCTGCGCGATGCCGTCGAGCGTCAACGATGCGCCCGCGCTGAGTTCGGTGCCACGCAGCACCGTGATGCGATATTCGCTGGCGCGGTCGCGATAGTGATAACGCAACGTGAATTCGTTCCATTCCGGTGGCCAGCACGGCGTGATGTGCAGCTGATCACCTTCCAGGCGTACACCCAGCAGCGATTCAAGTATCAGCCGATACATCCAGCCGGCGGATCCGGTGTACCAGGTCCAGCCTCCGCGTCCGGTATGGGGCGCGACGGCATAAACGTCGGCCGCTACCACGTAGGGCTCCACCTTGTAGATCGCAGTGTCTTCATCGCTCTTGGCGTGATTGACCGGGTTGATCATCGCAGTCAGTTCCCATGCGCGAGCGCTGTCGCCGAGCGCGGCAAACGCCATTGCGGTCCAGATCGCCGCATGGGTGTACTGGCCGCCGTTTTCCCGCACGCCCGGCACATAACCGCGGATGTAACCGGGATCGAGCCCGGTCTTGTCAAACGGCGGGTCAAGCAGCTGGATCAGTCCATGCTCACGCCGCACCAATCGCGCGTAGACGGCCTCCATTGCACCGCGTGCACGCTCGATGTCACCCACGCCGGACAACACCGCCCAACTTTGCGAGATCGAATCGATCTGACATTCCGAGTTGCTCGCCGAGCCCAGGGGCGTGCCATCGTCGAAGTACGCACGGCGGTACCACTCGCCGTCCCACGCGCCGTCTTCAATCCGCAAAGAGAGCTGGCGCGCCTGCTCTTCGCAGCGCGCCGCAAACGCTGCGTCACCGCGCAGCCGTGCGATCGGGGCAAACTGCTGCAGCACATGGCACAGGAAGAATGCGAGCCACACGCTTTCACCCTTGCCGCGCATGCCGATCAGATTCATGCCGTCGTTCCAGTCACCCGAACCGATCAGTGGCAATCCATGCTCGCCAAAGCGGAGGCCGTGCTCGATCGCCCGTACACAGTGCTGGTAAAGGTCTGCGCTCTGATCTGATCGCACCGGCAGGTCGTAGTAAGAGTCGTCTTCCGCGTTGACCGGCCGGCCCTCGAGGAAGCGCGACTCTTCGTCGAGCACCGATTGATCGCCCGTCGCTCGGACGTACCGGCTGGCCGCCAAAGGAAGCCACAGATAATCATCGGAGCAGTGTGTTCGCACCCCGCGGCCCGACGGCGGATGCCACCAATGCTGAACGTCGCCTTCGATGAACTGTCGAGTAGCCGCGAGGGCAATTTGCTCTCTCATCGCCTGCGGCTCGGTATGCACCAAAGCCATCACGTCCTGCAACTGGTCGCGGAAGCCGTAAGCGCCGCCCGATTGGTAATAGCCGCTGCGTGCCCACAGCCGGCAGGCCATCGTCTGATAGACCAGCCAACCGTTGGTTAGGACGTTGAGCGCGGCGTCGGGTGTTTCGACCT
>JACCYC010000102.1 GCA_013696665.1 Burkholderiaceae bacterium
AGTCGCTCCGATAACTTGTTGCCAATCAGGCGTGCGAATGTATCGTTGCCGCCACCTGGCGGGTACGGAACGATCAATCGGATCGGCTTGTTCGGATACGGCTGCGCCGACGCTGGTGCAGTAACAAGGGAAACTGCGAGAAACGCCAGCGCCATAGAACTTGCTGCCTGCCAAATAGTTTTCATCGAAGTCCTCACTACAATGATCTGATGCATTCACCGGTACGTATCGCACTGATTCACGCTGTGCGGGTTGCGATTCAGCCTGTGGAAGAAGCTTTCGTCAAGTTCTGGCCTGAAGCCGAGCGCATCAATTTACTCGATGACTCACTATCGCCCGATCGCGAGCGCGATGCGGGTTTGACCGAGTCAATGTTCAGGCGCATCAACGCGCTTGCCGACTTCGCGCGCGGCAGCCGCCGTCACTGCGAAGGTCCGTGTACCGTCTTGACGAGTCCCCAAAGTGCAGTACTTCAATTGCGGGTGCGCTTGAGCACCTGCTTAACCGCAGAGTGCCCTACCCGACCACGAACCAGCCATGGATCTTCAACACTCATGAACGTCTTTAATTTCAGCGCCGGCCCCGCCGTGCTCCCGAAAGAAATTTTGCAGCGTGCGGCCGCAGAAATGCTCGACTGGCATGGCAGCGGCATGTCGGTGATGGAGATGAGCCATCGCGGCAGCGAGTTCATCTCGATCGCGGACAAAGCGGAGGCCGATCTGCGCACGCTGATGTCGATCGGCGATGACTACGCAGTGCTGTTCCTGCAGGGCGGCGCAATCGGAGAGAACGCGATCGTGCCAATGAACCTGCTCGGCGATCGCAAGGCGATCGACTTCGTCAACACCGGCGAATGGTCGAAGAAGTCGATCAAGGAAGCGAAGAAGTACGCGCAGGTCAACATTGCGGCATCGAGCGACGACAAGAACTTCACGTATGTGCCGGAGCGCTCAGGCTGGAAGCTGTCATCCGACGTGGCCTACGTGCACGTTTGCACCAACGAGACGATCGGCGGCGTCGAGTACCAGTGGGTGCCCGACGTCGGCACCGTGCCGCTGGTCGCAGACATGTCATCGCACATTTTGTCGCGCGTTGTCGATGTGTCGAAGTACGGCGTGATTTACGGCGGCGCGCAGAAAAACGTCGGCCCCGCGGGATTGACGCTGGTGATCGTTCGCAAGGATCTGCTCGAGCGTGCGCTTGCGATCACGCCGTCGGCGTTCAACTGGAAGGAGCAAGCTGAGAGCGACTCGATGCTGAACACGCCGCCGACATACGCGATTTACATCGCAGGGCTGGTGTTCCAGTGGCTGCTGGCGCGGGGCGGATTGCCTGCGATCGAGCAGAAAAATGTCGCCAAGGCGAAGCTGCTGTACGACGCGCTCGACGCGAGCCAGCTCTACTACAACCCGGTGCGCAAGGGAGATCGCTCGCGCATGAACGTGCCGTTCAAGCTGCGCGATGAAACGCTCGACGGCGCGTTCCTCAAAGGCGCGCAACAGCGCGGCCTGGTGCAGTTAAAGGGGCACCGCTCGGTCGGCGGCATGCGCGCATCTATTTACAACGCGATGCCGATCGAAGGCGTGCAGGCTCTGGTTGACTATCTGCGTGAGTTCGAACGGAATCCAACTGCATGACGCAGTTCCGCGTCCTCACGCTGAACAACATCTCGCCGCAGGCGTTGCTGCGCCTGACGCCTGACCGCTACATCGTCGGCAAGCACGTTGACGATCCCGATGCAATTCTGGTGCGCTCGCACGACATGCATGCGATGACGATTCCCTCGACGGTCAAGGCGATCGGGCGTGCCGGTACCGGCACCAACAACATTCCGGTAGCCGCAATGTCCGACCGTGGAGTGCCCGTCTTTAACGCACCCGGCGCCAACGCGAATGCAGTTCGGGAACTTGTGCTCGCGGCGCTGCTGATCGGAGCGCGCAATCTGGTTCCGGCGCTGCGGTTTGTCGGCGATCTGCCACGCGATGCGGCCGACTTCGAAGCGCGCGTCGAGGAAGGCAAGAAGCAATTCGCCGGTATCGAGCTCCCGCATCGCACGCTCGGCATTGTTGGCCTGGGCGCAATCGGCGCGCTGGTCGCCGAAACCGCGCTGAAGCTCGGCATGAAGGTCGTCGGATACGACCCGGAAATCACGGTCGATGCCGCGTGGCGGCTGCAGTCGGCCGTGCGCAAGGCACAGTCAATCGACGAAGTGCTGAAGCAGGCGGATTTCGTCACGCTTCACGTGCCGCTGGTGGCGGCCACGCGCGGACTGATCGATGCCAAGCGGCTGGCGATGATGAAACCCGGCGCGGTGCTGCTGAACTTTGCGCGCGACGCGATCGTCGACGAAGCTGCAGTCGTCGAGGCACTGCGTGCCGACCGGCTCAAAGCCTATCTGACCGACTTTCCATCGCCAACGCTGTCCGGCGTGCGCGGTGTCATCGCGCTGCCGCACCTGGGCGCGTCGACCGTCGAGGCGGAAGAAAACTGCGCGGTGATGGTGGTCGAGCAACTGCGTGAATTTCTGGAAAACGGCGGCATCAGCAACGCGGTAAATTTCCCGCACGTGGAGATGGCGCGCGAATCGGCGTATCGCATCGGTATCGCCAACGCCAACGTACCCAACATGCTCGGCCAGATCTCGACCGCGATGGCCAACGCCGGGCTGAATATCCACAATATGCTGAACAAGTCGCGCGGCGGAATGGCGTACACGATGGTCGACGTCGACAGTCCAGTCGCGCAAAGCGTGATCGATGCGATTGCGGCAATCAATGGTGTGCTGTCAGTGCGGTCGATTCCTGTCGAGCAAGAGGCAACCGAGAGGGTGCGCTCTGAAGTGCCAGCGCGTTAACCAAGGCGGCATATTGAATTAGAGCCAGATGTCACAAACCTCCGCCCTCAAAGAAATCGACGATTTCAGGCAGCACTTTGATGCAATGTACGTCGGTGGAATTCCGAACTTGCTCAACGACAACGGATTCTTTTTGGCATTCGTTGCGGTACTGACGGGCACTGAAGCCCTGGCGGGGCTGTTCGCTCCTACTAGCTTAACTGGTGACCGCTTCCGCTCATTTATCGCGACCTACTACCCCGAAGAGTATTGGCCATTCTCCGACCGTCTTTGGGAGTTTCGGAACGTCATGATTCATTCTTTCAACCCCGGGCCCTTCGCACTAACACATCACAACTCACGGCATCATTTGAAGGCACCCCTTGGCATCACGATGTTGAACGCCGAGGACTTCTACGCCGCCTTGCTAGCCGCAGCGCGCGCGTACTTTGAGGCGGGCTGGTGGACCCTAAATTGCAGGCAAATTTTCTGAAGCGCGTGGTTGCCTTAGACGGCGGAGCGCTACAAACGTGGGTCGTACAAGAAGGACCGCCCTCGCAAAATGCATCGCCCTAGCCCACCGTTGCACCGACCCAGTGAACTCTATCGTTTCGCGCCCAGGCAAGTCTCGTGAGCGACAACGTTATTTCATACATAGAAATGTGCCGCCGCGAGCGCACGAGTCTGCAGCAGGGCATGAACTTCGGCTTGGGTGGCAACCACTCGGTCATTCTTATGTCGGTGCGGGCGAATGCTCCATATCGCGATCGGCTCGAAGACTCCGGTACAACGCTCGTATACGAAGGTCACGACATTCCGAAAAGTGCGTCATCCCTGAATCCAAAGGCAGTCGACCAGCCGCTCAAGTACCGAAGCGGACGCCCAACGCAAAACGGAAAGTTTCACGCTGCTGCCCAGGGCGCGAAAATCGGTCAGCGTCTACCCGAACGGGTCAGGGTGTACGAAAAGCTCCGCCCGGGCATTTGGTCATACAACGGTGTCTTTCACCTCGTCGATGCATGGATTGAACGCGACGATTTCCGAAGCGTTTGCAAGTTCAAGTTGATCGCGGTCGAAGGCGAGGAAGACTTTGAGCGGCCGGCACACCTGAACGCCGAACGACGACGTCTAATTCCAACGCATGTCAAGCTAGAGGTGTGGCAGCGCGATGCCGGAAAGTGCTCCATGTGCGGAGCTGCGGACGAACTGCACTTCGATCACATACTGCCATTTGCGAAGGGCGGCACTTCGATGACGGCAGTTAACGTGCAGCTGCTGTGCGCCAGACACAACTTGGCAAAAAGCGACCGAATCGAGTAGAGAATTGTCGGGTGTTAAGCAGCAATTACGAGGAGACCTTTCCATCATGAATGCCGAAGATTTGCGGTCTGTCCAAGCTCCGCTGAAGGAGCGCTATCGCGAAGCCCCAGAGGCGGCACTGATCACTTTGCGTGCGCAAGGTCGCATCGGTGAAGGTGTCAGCTGCAAGGTCGAAACAGGCAAAGCAGCCGTCGTTGCCGCGTTGCATCCGGCCACCGGTGGGAGCGGACAGGCTGCGTGCTCGGGCGACATGCTGCTCGAAGCCTTGGTTGCCTGCGCTGGTGTAACCCTGAACGCGGTGGCCACAGCGCTCGGTATTGAACTGCGAGACGCCTCGCTGCAAGCCGAAGGCGATCTCGACTTCCGTGGAACGCTCGGCGTGACCAAGGACGCTCCTGTGGGCTTCAAAAACATACGGCTGCAGTTCACGCTCGACACCGACGCATCGGAGGAGCAACTCGTGACTCTGTTGCGGCTGACGGAGAGGTACTGCGTCGTTTACCAAACGCTGGCGAAACCACCCGCTTTGGCAGTGACTCGCAATCGCGCGACTGCCTGAGCGAGTTCGAAGATGACGCCTCACGCTTCCGGTAGTAAATTAGGCAAAGTAAGTAGACTAGGAGGTGTCCCTATGAAACGGATTCTCATCGATGTGATCGTGGTTCTTGCATACGGGTTATGGTCATTGTCATCGACGGCGATAGCGCAGCAGCCGCTTGTCATCAAGCCGCTGGCCGAAAAGAAGATCACGGAGTTGCCGGCGGGACCGCTCTTTTGGCGGATCGAAAACTTCAATACGCTCGCGCAGGCGCAGGCCGCCGCGGGCCCCTCGGCGTTAGTCGCCGAGTCGGCTGGCAAAGTCTGGCTCTTCACGCTCGGCCTAGCGGGTGCGTCATCAGCGGGCGGCACTAAGGTTGCGGAATTCGGACCCATCCCCCGTGTTGTTGCACCTCAGTATCTCCTTCGAATCAACGAAGCCAGCGGCCCTCCGGGCAGCATCACGCCCGTGCACACTCATCCGGGCTCCGAGGCATTCTTCGTGCTGGCCGGGGAACAGAGCATCCGTAGTCCCCACGGGACGATGCGTGTCAAGGTTGGCCAGCCCGAAGCGGGTCATGGTGCCGACATGCCGATGCAGGTCTCGAGCAGCGGCTCGACGGATCTGCACTCTCTGGTGATGTTTGTCGTGGACGCCACGAAACCGTTCTCATCTCCGGCGACTTTTCCGTGAGTGTCACGCTACGCGGAAAATAATGTATGGGTTTCCGGAGCGGTGCTGCCGCTCTTTGTCACCGTAGTGCACGCTCGTCCTCCGGTAGCAGCAGAGCTTGCCGCAGAAGTTGCGGCGCTCACAACCCCTGTTGCTCAGTTGATCGGTCGCCCGGCCGAGCGCGTGCCTGCCCCGTACGCTCCGCCCGCCCTCGCCGGCAAGCATTTCTGAGGGCAGCTTGCTAATCAGTGCAGCTTCGTCTCCAAGATCAGATTGCCCATGACCGCTTCTTCGACCTTCACGGCATCTGACGGCAACGACTACGAGTTGCTGATGGGCCGATGGAGCCGACGCCTTGCCGAACCGTTTCTTGATTTTGTCGGCACTGCAAACGACGAGAGTGTTCTCGATGTCGGCTGCGGCACCGGCTGCTTGGCCATTGCCCTGACCAAGAGATGCCAGGTCAAGCAGGTGCGTGGCGTGGATTTCTCACCCGCCTACATCGAGCACGCCACGCGCAACATTCATGATCCTCGAGTTACCTTCGAGGTAGGAGACGCGTGCGCGCTGGCGCTTGCGGATCGGAGTTACGACCGCGTTCTGTCTCTGCTGATGCTGCATTTCGTTCCGAGAGCGGATCAGGCCATTGCCGAGATGCGGCGAGTCGCGCGGGCGGGAGCCGTCGTGGGTGCGGCGGTGTGGGACGCGCGCGGGGGTTTTGTTGCCTCGCGCATGTTCTTTGATACCGCTGCCGTCTTGGACCCGAAAGCAGCTGAGCGCCGGGCACGCAATTACACGCGCCCAATGACGCGGCCGGGGGAGCTGGCGAATGCGTGGCGCGCGGCGGGCATCATCGATGTCGTCGAGACAACACTGATGATCCGCATGGAGTTCGAGTCGTTCGATGACTATTGGGCACCCTACGCAGGTAAGGAGGGGCCGCAAGCCGAATACGTCGCCACTCTCAGTGAAGCTGATCGAGCGCGGCTCCGCAATGCTGTGCGGCTTGCGTACGTCGACGGCGAATCCGACGGCCCGCGGTCGTATGCAGCGCTCGCCTGGGCTGTGAAAGGCATCGCGCCCGGCTAGCGTAAGGCGTCACGCGCTGCATGAATCCGCTTGTGTCCGATCTGGGCATCGGAATTGCGGTGTTCGCCTCCACGAACATCGACGACATGTTTCTGCTCGCGGCGTTCTTTGCCGATTCGCAACTGCGTCACCGCTCGATCGTCATCGGGCAGTACCTGGGCATCGGCGCATTGGTGCTCGTAAGCGCTTTGGCGGCACTGTTGGCGCTGACCATTCCTGAGGGCTGGGTTGCCCTTTTGGGGCTTGTGCCACTGCTTCTGGGGCTCACCCAGCTCCGGGCGCTGCGGATGAGCACAGCTGGCATGGAAAGCGAAAGTGACGCGCGTCGCATTCAGGACCAGGAGCACACCGCTGAGCGCCGCCTGCACCTGCCCGTCCTGGCGGTCGCCAGCGTTACTCTCGCCAACGGCGGAGACAATGTCGCTGTTTATGTCCCGCTGTTTGCCACGACGTTCGAAGCGATCCCCGCCTACGCGCTCACGTTTGCTGTCATGACCGGCGTTTGGTGCGCTCTCGGCTACCTGCTGGTGAGCAACAAGGTTCTGGGGGGTGCGATACGGCGCTACGGTAACGTCATCTTGCCTGTCGTTCTGATTACTCTGGGTCTTTCCATCCTGTCGGGTGCTTCGGTTCTCCTTCACTGATGCATGAATGGACAACGTCGTGATCTTTGACGGGGTATGCAACCTTTGCGCGCGCTCCGTACGGTTCATCCTGGATCACGAAGCCGATCAGACGCTTCGATTCACGCCTTTGCAATCGCCGGCGGGTTCGCGGCTCATGCGCGAACTTGGGCTTGATCCCGAGGACGCCAGGACGTTCGTACTTATCGCCGACGGGAAGGCGTACGTGAAATCTGATGCGGCAATCCGGTTGTCGCGCTACTTTCGCCGGG
>JACCYC010000119.1 GCA_013696665.1 Burkholderiaceae bacterium
CGGGAATTTCCGCAGCGAGCCTCGCCGCCGCGTCCTGGTAATACTCGGGATGGCCTTTGCCGACATCGGATCGCGTCAGGTTTACCTCGGCGCCGAGCGCTTTCAGATGCAGCACCTTTTCGGTCGACATCTTGTCGGGCACAACGAGAACCACCCGATACCCTTTGGCGCGCGCAACCAGCGCCAGCCCGAGCCCGGTATTACCCGCCGTTGCCTCGACCACGGTGCCGCCGGGTTTGAGTTCGCCGCGCCGTTCGGCGCCGTCGATCATCGAGCGGCCAATTCGATCCTTGATCGAGCCGCCTGGGTTTTGCGATTCGAGCTTTAAAAACAACGCGCAGGGTCCAGTGTCCAGCCGCGTGACCTGAATCATCGGCGTGTTGCCGATCAGATCGAGCACCGCCGGTGCTGCGAGAGGGGACTTCGGGCTATTCAGCGAATCATTCAACGCCATGTCCAATTGTGCACTCGCCGTTCACGTCTGCTTCACACCGGTTTCACGTCCCTCTGCACAATGGCGTCATTGCGGAGGCTGCCCATGCTAATTCGAGTACTTGCCCTTGCGTTGACCATATCGTTGGTGGCTGCGGTCGCCGCGCAGGAGGTCAAGCAAAGTCCGGCGAAGGTCGAGTCGTTCAGTCCGCAGGGACAAGTCAAGGACGTCCGGCAGGTGGTGGCGCGTTTCTCGCAGCCGATGGTGAGCTTTGGTGATCCGCGCAGTGAGTCGCCATTTGACGTTGCGTGCGCTGCTCCGGGGGAAAATCCGGGACGCGGACGATGGGCGGATGCGCGTAACTGGCTGTACGACTTCGATCGGGACCTGTCGGCCGGGGTCGAGTGCAGTTTCAAGACGAAGGCGTCACTCAAAACGTTTGCGGGTGTCGAAATCGCATCGCAGACGTTCCGGTTCTCTACGGGCGGGCCTTCGATTCGTGGCGCATGGCCTGATGAAGGCGAAGAGCGTATCGACGAATCGCAGGTCTTCATGCTTGCGCTTGACGCGCACGCGGACCTGGCGACGGTGCGTGCAAATGCATACTGCTCGGTCGACGGAATCGGCGAGCGCCTGCCGCTGCGCATCCTGGAAGCCAAGGAGCGCGAGCGCATTTTGTCCGAGCAGAAGAATCGGGCACGTGTCCTGTTCGAGGTGATCACCAAGCGCGCGTCACCAGCAGCTGAGCGCGGAGCGGCTGCCGTCAAGGATGTCAGGCTGATCGACGCGCCGATTCTCGTCGCAAGCTGCGGCCGGCCGTTGCCGGCCGGCTCCAACGTGCGGCTTGTTTGGGGCGCTGGCATCAAGACCGTCAACGGTATCGCGACCACCGAGGCGCAAACGCTGCCTTATCAGGTCCGGCCACATTTTTCGGCGCGCTTCACATGTCAGCGCGTGAATGCCAACGCCGGTTGCATTCCGGTGTTGCCGGCACAACTCGAGTTCACTGCACCCGTGCCGCGCGAACTCGCATCGAAGATCGAGTTGCAGGCGCTTAACGGAAAGGTGCACCGCCCGATCATCGATCCAAATGTTGCAACCGTCGACGCGGTCGAGTTCAAAGGGCCTTTCCCGGAGCGGAGCGAGGCAACGATCTCGCTGCCGAAGGACCTGAAGGATGACGCGGGCCGGACACTTTCAAACGCCGCAGCGTTTCCGATGAAGGTCGTAATCGACGACGATCCGCCGCTGATCAAGTTTCCCTCGCGCTTTGGCATTCTCGAAGCCAATGCGCAGCCGGCGTTGCCGGTGACGGTGCGCAACGTGGAGCCGACGCTCGACGCTTACGCGCTCGACGTGGCCAAAGCACCCAAAGTATCGGCCAAGGGGCGAATCAAGCGCATCGATACAGACGATGACGTGGCGCTTGCGCACTGGATGAGCCGCATCTTGCGAGAGCCCGAGGCCGACATCCGTCGCCGCAACGGTGAATACGCAAAACCCGGCTCGATCCCGATGTTGTCAGACGCCGAACGCGCGACGGCGCAGCCGATCGACATCCCGCGCGCGGAGCCGAAAATGGCGATGCAGGTGATCGGCATTCCGCTGCCGCAACCCGGGTTGTATGCGGTCGAGATTGCGAGCCTGCGGCTCGGGCAGGCACTGCACGCCGAGGACAAGCCGTACTACGTCTCCGGCGGCGCGCTCGTCACGAATCTGGCAGTGCACTTCAAACATGGCCGCGAATCATCGCTCGCATGGGTGACGCGGCTCGACGATGGCAAGCCGGCGAGCGGCGCGCAGGTGCGTGTGACGGATTGCCTTGGCAAGCGGTGGTGGGATGGCGTGACCGATGCGAACGGCATCGCGCGCATCGAGCGCGAACTACCCCAACAAAATCGTTGGCAGGAATGCCGGCATGCTTCGAATGCCTACATCGTCAGTGCGCGACTCAACGGCGACATGTCGTTGATGTTGACAAGCTGGAACGAAGGCATACGGCCGTGGCAATTCAATCTGGGCGGAGGCTCGGGCGCGGAGCCGGTCATCGCGCACACGGTGTTTGACCGCGCGCTGTTTCGTGCCGGTGAGACGGTATCGATGAAGCATGTGATCCGACGTCGCATGGGGACCGGCTTTGCAGCCGTTGAAGACAGTTACTTGCCGCGCAAATTACAGCTGGTCCATTCGGGCAGCGGGCAACAATTTGAGTTGCCTGTAAGTTGGAGCAACGGCACCGCGCTCACGACCTGGTCGATCCCGAAGGACGCGAAGCTCGGCGAGTACTCGACGCTTTTCTTCGACCCCGAGCGTGGGCGCAGTGCTCGATTGCAAAGCGGCTCGTTTCGTGTCGAACAGTTTCGCGTGCCGCTGATGAAAGCAGTGCTGAAGCCACCGTCGAAATCGGTCGTCAACGCGAGCCAGGTCACGATCGACGCACAGTTGAGCTACCTGTCGGGTGGCCCCGCGGCCGGCGCGCCCGTCAAGTTCCGCAGCCGCATCGTTCCAAGTTCCCGGTCGTTCACTGACTACGACGAGTTCAGCTTTGGCGG
>JACCYC010000126.1 GCA_013696665.1 Burkholderiaceae bacterium
CAGCCTATCTGGAGCGCATCACCGGGCCAAATGCTGCGCTGGCACCGCTCTATGAAACAGTTGCGCAATTCGAATACGAGCCGATCTATACCGTTTACCTGAAGTACCCGGCCGGCGTGCGCGTCCCACGTGGCTTTACCGCGTTGCTCGATGACCCGGCGAAGCGCCACTACGCACAGTGGGTCTTCGAACGCGGCAGTCTGGACCACCGCAACGCCGCGGTGCTCGCAGCCATGGTCAGCGCAAGCGGACCGCACGAGGGCGAGCCCCTCGAGAATGTGTGCCAGGCGGTAGCTGCGCAACTGACTCAGGATTTGGCTTTGCCGTCACCGCTCGATGCGCGCGCTATCGCGGAGCGGCGCGCCACTTTTGCGGCGCTAATCAATATCAAACGCCCTCCCAATCGAACCGAATGGCCAGGATTTACGCTGGCTGGCGACTGGACCGAGTCCGATTACCCGTCGACACTAGAGTCAGCGGTACGGAGTGGGCGCTCCGCGGCACACGCGGTCATTGAAAGTAGGGACAGTCCTGTGAGTTCAAAACAAGTTTCCGCATCGCCGAGGGGTGAGTTCAAGCTATTGTCCGATCGGTAGGGCAAACAAGATGCAGCGCGGGCACTGCAGTTTTTCCGGAACTGTTAATACTATTTTTTATACAGTGTCAGGCTGAAAAGCAAGGCGCTACGCGGGTCTGGCGACAAAAGACTGCCAATGTTATGCCGCAGCCGCCAGATTAAGGAGCAAAGTCGTGCGGTTTAAAACGCGTTAGACACGAGTAACGGGCCCTGCGCTGGTGAACGACAAGAAGATCGAGTGGGGCAAAGAGATTGTTCAGGCTGGTAGCGATGTAGCCGACCTAGCCAAGGATGTCGGCGTTCCCGGTATCGGGTTGCTAGCGAAGTTTGCCCAGCGCTTTCACGACAAGCACCTTCAGAAGCGCTTTGCAAAGTTTCTCGCCGACGCTGAAGTTGACGAAGAAATGATCGACAAGATTTTAGCGAACGAGGATTACTCAAACTATTTCTACGCGGCACTGGAGACCGTTCGTCAAACTCACTCGAAAGTTGGTCTAGTTGCGCTGGCTCTGATCTACAAAGATCATTGGAACAAAGAGGCCTATCTACTTGCCGCAATGCGAGCCTTCTCTCAGATTGATGACAGAACTTTAGACGCATTTATCTCGTTGTATGAATCGATTCCGTCTGATCAGAACCACCTAGTCTTGAGGACCCAAAAAAATGATGAAGCACACTTCCACGAGCTCTACAACGAGGCTGTTGAGCTGATTGGCCGCAACTTTTTTGTTATGAGCACCGGGGCTGGTATGCATGCAAACGGACCCGTCCAGGGAATGAAGTGGGATCACACGGATTCTTACTATAACTACTGCCAAGCAGCAAAGACTCGTGTCTGACAGTTCGTTCAAGCCGACGCCGTTTCCCGGCGCGGCTTAACTCACGCGTTAGACGACCCGGAGTGCACAGTGCCAACAGCAACAATTCGGCTCTTCCTCGTCCATGGTGATCCTAAGCGCCTCCGGATCTCCGAGCTTTCCAATTGGACCGGCAAGGCCGTCTCAGGTCCCCGAACCGAGTTTGGAGGCGTGCTCGAGCGTGAGGAGTCAGAAAAGTCAGGCATCTATTTTCTAACGGGCACTGATCCCGAGACAGGGAAGCCTGCCATCTACATTGGTGAGGCTGAGTGCATTCGAGACCGCATAAAGAATCACAATGCCAAAGACTTTTGGAACCAGGTGACCTACTTCGTTAGTAAGGATGAGAACCTTACAAAAGCCCACATCAGGTACCTGGAGGGCAAGTTGCTTGAGCAGGCAAAGAGCGCCGGCCGGGCCGTTGTAACAAACGGCCAGAGTAGCGGCTCAAAGCTTCCCGAATCAGATCGGGGAGAGATGGAAGTCTTCTTGGAGAAGGTCAACCAACTACTACCTGTGCTGGGGATTGACCTGTTGGTGCCTATGACCGGCTCCACTACGGATGCACCTACCAGCAGGCTCTTGTACTGCGAGATAAAAGGCCTCAAAGCTACGGGTTTCAGAAGCGCCAACGGTTTTCTCGTTCAGAAGGGATCCGAAGCCGTGGCATCTGAGCGGCCCTCGTCAGAGAAATGGCCTTGGACTCGAAACCTCCGCCAAAAGCTAAGGGATGATGGTGTGCTCGGTGACAATAGCGATCACCTGGTTTTCATCAAAGACATCGAATTCTCTAGCCCTAGTGCTGCGGCCGCCGTCATACATGGTGGTCATGCTAACGGGCTCACCGCGTGGAAGGACGCCCAGGGAAAGACGCTCAAGGATCTGGAGGCAATCTGACAATCTCCGCGCGACAAAGCCAAGCCTTTAGGCGCTTATTGCAAGAGTGCTTGTTGTGAATCGATGGAACATTCCGTTGTGGCTCGAACGGGAGGCGCTTGCGCGAGATACGGCTTGTGTTTACTGCGGAGTGGACTTCTCGCTCTTGAGTCACACACGTGGCAGCAGGCCCTCGTGGGAGCACATCATCAATGACGCACGCATCGTTACTCGCGAAAACATCGTTAGGTGCTGCATGTCGTGTAACGCGAGTAAAGGAACGAAGGAGTTGAATGCTTGGCTTGCATCAAAGTACTGCGAGCGAAAAGGCATAACCCAAGCTGCCGTTGCTGAAATCGTAAGGAATGCGCTATCGCGTCTGCAACTCAGTGAAGTCGTCACGCACAAATGAGCCATGCGAGTCAACTACGTGCTTATTGACTATGAGAACGTGCAGCCCGAATCCGTAGCAGCGCTCGCCCAAGATCACTTCAAGGTGATGGTCTTCGTCGGAGCAAGCCAGTCGAAGGTCACCTTCGATGCTGCCGCCGCCCTCCAAAAGATGGGTAGCAAGGCTGAGTACGTCAAGATTTCAGGTAACGGCCCGAACGCGCTGGACTTTCATATCGCTTACTACATAGGTTTGCTAGCCGCGGCCGAGCCTGGCGCTTACTTTCACATCATCTCCAAAGACACCGGCTTCGACCAGCTCATTCAGCATCTAAAGAGCAAAAACATCTTTGCTGCGCGGTCGAAGGCAATTACGGACATTCCTTTGGTAAAGGCGGCGGGTGCGAAGTCACCCGCCGAGCGAATGGCTATCGTCACCGCGAAGCTTCAGCAGCTAGGTGCGTCGCGTCCAAGGACCCTCAAGACGCTCACAAGCACTATTGAGTCATTGTTCCAGAAGCAGCTAGGCGAGCCAGAGGTCAAGGCACTCATAGAGGCGCTCGCTGCGAGCAGTACCGTCGTTGTCACAGGCACTAAGGTCTCCTATGTCATGCCGAGCTGAGTTTTCTAACCCTTCCATCGAGGCGACGTCCTAAAGCCTGCTTCGCAGCTTTAGGCGCGCCTCGTGTCCAACGTTAGGCAGCTTTTCAGGTGAGGACGGACGATTGAACAAAATTCACCTACTCGCCGGCGCGCTGACAGGGGTGGCCGTTACTGGCGCATTACTCTATTGGCAAGCGCCCGAGCCGCCGCGCACGCTCGAACAGGCCGAGCAGGAAGAGCGCGAGATCATGGCTGGAACGCGACGCGGGCGGCCAGCGCCCGCGGAGCTCAAGGAAGAGCGTGCGGAAATGGCGATGCAGCAGCGGCAGCTAAACGAGGCCGAGCAGCTTGTGACACTGTTCACGCGTTGCCACGACGCAGTAAAGCGCAGTTTCGTCCTGACCCGAAGCGTTACCGTCGATGACGGCCTGCTCCCGCCCAACGGTCATCTGCATCTTTCAACCTATCGCGGCAAGCGCATCGTCGGCATTAGCGATCAGCCGCCTGACCCGGCCTATTACGCTGAACTCGTACCGCCGCTTTCAGGCAGTTACGTTGTAAGCGGAACTGTGGGGACAGGCAGCGGGCCGGGTGCGCACTATCAGTCGTACAAATGCAAAATTTTTGCGAAGCCGCCGCTTTTTCTCGTTCGCTCAGTCGACGTGCGTGCAGTCAGATAGATCTGGCCGTGCGTGAAGCAATTATTTAGGATTTCTCGCATGTCTGTTGCAATTGAATTCCGCGCGCTTGGTCCCGTCGATGTCACTTTGATGAGATCCGTTTTGAAGATGTTTGGAGAGGCGTTTAATGAGGTGCACACGTACAGTGCCGAGCAACCCAGCACCAGCTACCTCCAGAATCTCCTTAGCGGAGATACGTTCATTGCTGTTGCCGCGATGGAAGGAAAGCAGACTGTCGGAGGCGTCGCGGCCTACGTGCTACCTAAATTTGAACAGGAACGAAGCGAAATCTATATTTACGACCTGGCGGTGGCGGGAACGCACCGAAGGCGCGGCATAGCGACCGCGATGATCATGGAGCTCAAGGCAATCGGCGCGGCGCGTGGAGCTGATGTGATTTTTGTTCAGGCTGATTACGGAGATGATCCGGCCATTGCGTTGTATACAAAGCTCGGCAAGCGTGAGGACGTCATGCACTTCGACATCGCCACTGACGCGCAATCTAACTGAAGCGGCTTCTGCAGAGTCTCCTAGTCGCGCACGCGCGTGAGCGCGTGCTCAACGCGATCAACTGCAATGACTTCGAGTCCTTCGATCGCCTGTTTCGGGGCGTTTGCCTTCGGTATCAGTGCGATTGAGAAACCGAGTTTTGCGGCTTCGCGCAGGCGCTCCTGACCGCGCGGAGCCGGGCGGACTTCACCCGCCAGACCGATTTCTCCGAATGCGACCAGCCCGCGCGGCAGCGGCTTGTTGCGCAT
>JACCYC010000133.1 GCA_013696665.1 Burkholderiaceae bacterium
ATCGCATTGTTCGGTTTCCTCAATCGATGGAATGACTCGATGGGAACGACGATGGAGGCGAATGCTGTCGCTGCGGGGCAGCGCCATTTAACCGGCGCCGGATGGGAGATCGGAAAGCACGGATAGCTAGTGTCCTGTCCCGCTAATTCACAGCGCAAGAATGCCGAGAATCGCCGTGATGCTTTGTCGCCGTGCGCGCCTGGTTCCCAACCAGGCTGTGCGCGGCTTTGCGCCTGACGGCGATTTCGCCATTCTTGCTCGTGCCAGTGCGTGAAGCTGTGCTACGAATTAACGGGACAGGACACTAGCGCAAGATCGCGCGGCTTCGCTTACTTGAGTTCGGTCGTCGTTTCCACCCGCCCCGCGCGCTCATGCCACGCGGCGATTTGAAGTTTCGAGCCCGCCTTGGCCCTGACGATCCAATCTACATGCGCCCGATCGGCTGTCACCTTCCTGTTCGGCCAGAATGAAATACCGGTATGCAAGTATGCCCAGCCTTCGAGCTCACCCAATTCTTCGCGCGGTTTCCCTGACAGCAGCTCGGCACCGTCCGGCAACTTGATTTCCGCCAGTACCCCGCGCAGCAACTTCCGCTTCAACGCCATCTTCGTCACGTAGGTTGGTAACCATCCGTTGTTTTGCACGATCAGCCGGACGCGCCACGTGTTCTCGCCGGCATCCGTGACTTCGACGCTGCCAAGTTCGAGCTTCGGCGATATCAGCGCTTGCCACAGCAGCCATTGCGGAAAACGCGCGATTTCTTTCTCGCGCAGCGCCGGGGGCGGGTTCGCGAAGACGTGCATGCGATTCCAGCCGCCGATCTCGACTTTGCCGAGCTGCGGATGGTCAAACGGTTTCCAGTCGATGTGCCCTTCACCCGGTGCGACGCGCTGCGTCCACTCGAAGACTTTCAAATCATCTTCGATCGGGTGATCGCGAAACCAGTGAATCCATTCCTTGTTCTCGATGCCGGCTTCTTTTTTTGGATTCCAGATCTCGATGGTCCACATGAACATGCCGAGGTGTTCGTAGATCCAGTCGAAGGCGCCGCTGATGTGCTCGCCCGGCATGTATTGAAAGTCGTGCCAGATGGAAATCGCCGGATACCCCGTCAGCTCCTCCCCCTTTTTGCCGATGGTCTGATACGTCCATAGATCTTCGGCCGGCAGCTGATCGTCCGGCGCATGGCCGAAAGGCCTTAACAGCACCCCGGAGAACGTGTGAATACTGGTGCCGCCGCAGATGTTCGGATGCAATGTGAAAAATTCGACAATCGAGCGCACTTCAGGCTCGGACGTTGGAAAGGGCCCGGCGCCGAGTTGTTCGAATTCCTGGCGCCAGTTGGACGGGAAGTTGCGATTCAGGTCGAGCCCCTGCGCGTTCCCGGTGACGCCGGCCACCGTGACGCTGACCCCGTCATAGTTTTCGATGCGTCCTTCTGCGAACACCCGGAAATAGTCGCCGCCCGGTGCGTCGGTCGGCGCGCGCCGTACCAGCAGGCTCGGCTGCTGCGGGTGCTTCTTCCAAGGGCCGTTCGGGTCGGCGACCCGCATCTGCAAGATCCGGCCGTCACCGTCGAGGTCTTCCGTGATTAACCCGTCGAGCGGATCCTCGTCGAACGGATAGCGCCGCGTCGACGACCGCACATAGCGCGGGTTATCGCCCATCGCCCACTCGGCGCCGTCAGGGTTGATGCGCGGGCAGACGTAGAACGTGCGTGTGTCAAGTGCACGAGCGATGTCAGCGTTGTTGCTGCGCTCCTTCATCAGCCAGTCGATAAAGTACAAACAAGCGCTCGACGCCGTCAGCTCGATCGAATGAATGTTGCCGTCGACCCAAAAGGCGGGCTTGTCCTTCGCCGCACCGGTAGCGCGGTGAGTCAGCGTCACGACCGGAATGGCCCGGCCTTCGTGGCTGGTACCGATCGTTTCCAACGAAACGTGATCCGGATTCTCGTCGGCAAAGCCGCGCAAGAGGCCCATCAATTCGTCGTAGCGATAGAAGCGCGAGTAGTCGATTGTGGGCATGGCGCGAGCGAGCGGGGCGAGGTTGGCGATGATACTGGCCGTCACCGCGTTGTTGTGCACGGTCGTATCATCCGGCGCCATGCCGGAACAATCTGCCAGCCGCATCGTCCTTGACCGGGCTGCCGAAAAGCGCAAGCGCGGATTGCGCCGCGTGATCGATGCGACGCATTACTCGCTGGACGGTCTGCGCGCCGCGTGGGCCGGTGAAGATGCGTT
>JACCYC010000137.1 GCA_013696665.1 Burkholderiaceae bacterium
TGGCCGATCGGGTCAAAGCGGCGGCGGACGCAAAGACGGATGCCGGATTCTTTTTAATTGCGCGCACCGATTCAATCGCTGCCGAGGGCGTCGATCGCGCCATCGACCGCGCAATTGCCTGTGTCGAAGCGGGCGCCGACGGCATTTTCGCCGAGGCCGCTCCCGACCTCACGACCTATCGGCGGTTCGTCGATGCGGTCAAAGTCCCCGTACTGGCGAACATCACCGAATTCGGAGCGACGCCGTTGTTAACGATTGATGAGCTGCGCAGTGCGGGCGTCGCAATGGCGCTCTACCCTTTGTCGGCGTTTCGCGCGATGAACAAGGCCGCGCTCAACGTCTACACCGCACTGCGCCGTGACGGCACGCAGAAAGCCGTGGTCGACACGATGCAGTCACGCATGGAGCTGTACGACGTCATCGGCTATCACGCGTATGAGGACCGGCTGGACCAGCTTTTCGCGCATAGGAAAAATTTGCGATGAATGACGCGGCGGTGCAAGGCGGTGTAAAACCGAAGAAATCTGTGGCGCTGTCGGGTGTCGTTGCGGGCAACACGGCGCTATGCACGGTCGGGCGCAGCGGCAACGATCTCCACTATCGCGGCTTTGACATTCTGGACATTGCGCCGCGCTGCGAGTTCGAGGAGATTGCTTTCCTGCTGGTGCACGCGAAGCTGCCGACGTCGCAGGAACTGACTGCTTACAAGCGAAAACTTTGCAGCCTGCGGGCGATTCCAGCCGCGGTGCAACGCGTGCTGGAGGCGATCCCGGCCAACACACACCCGATGGACGTGCTGCGAACTGCGTGTTCAGCCCTCGGTGCGGTGCTGCCCGAAGGACCCGAGCACAAGCTTGCCGAAGCCCGTGATATCGCCGGCCGTCTGTTGGCTTCGTTCGGCTCGATGCTGCTTTACTGGTATCACTTTTCGCATTCCGGGCGGCGTATTGACGTTGAAACCGACGACGACTCGATCGGCGGTCATTTTCTGCATCTGCTGCACGGACGGACTCCCTCGGAACTGTGGACACGCTCGATGCACACGTCGCTGAACCTCTACGCCGAGCACGAGTTCAACGCGTCGACCTTCACGGCGCGCGTCGTCGCGGGTACTGGTAGCGATGTGTATTCGGCCATCACCGCGGCCATCGGCGCGCTGAAAGGTCCGAAGCATGGCGGCGCCAACGAATTCGCGTTCGACACGATCGGGCGTTACGACCAGCCGGACGACGCCGAGGCCGATATCGTGAAACGCGTGGCCGACAAGCAGGTCATCATCGGTTTCGGTCATCCGGTGTACACGGTCTCGGACCCTCGCAACGAGGTGATCAAGGAAGTCGCGCGTGAGCTCTCCGCAGACGCCGGCAACATGAAGCTGTTCGATATTTCCGCTCGCATCGAGCAGGTGATGATGCGCGAAAAGAAAATGTTTCCCAATCTGGACTGGTACAGCGCGACCAGTTACCACATGATGGGCGTGCCCACGGCGATGTTCACGCCGCTGTTCGTCATCGCGCGTACCAGCGGCTGGTGCGCGCATGTGATCGAACAGCGAATCGACAACAAGATCATCCGGCCCGCCGCAAATTACGTTGGGCCCGAGGACCAGAAGTTCATTCCGCTCGAGCAGCGCAAGTAGATGACGCTCGCCGCGCCGGTTGATGTGTCTCTGCTGATTTGCCGCCGCGCTACGCTTAACGACCTCCCGCGCCTGCTGCAACTGCTGGCTGACGACGTTCTCGGCAAGAACCGCGAAGGTGTCGGCAGCAGCGATCCCGTGTATGCAGTCGCGTTCGACACAATCGCCGGCGATGGCAACCAGCAATTGTTGGTGGCTGAAACAGGCGGCATCGTAGTTGCAATGCTGCATCTGACGTTTATTCCGGGGCTCAGCCGCCGGGGCGCGTGGCGCGCGAATATTGAATCGGTGCGTGTAGACAGCGCGCTGCGCAGTCGAGGTATCGGCAGCTGGCTGATCGAGCAGGCCGTCACCCTTGCACAGGAGCGTGGCTGCCGGCTCGCGCAACTGACGAGCGACAAACAGCGCACCCAGGCGCATGCGTTTTACGGGCGCCTAGGCTTCACGGCCTCGCATGAAGGATTCAAACGCGTAATCGATACAAACTCCAACATTTGAGCTCACTTTAATGGCCGGTCATATCAGCAACGTTCGCCCGAAGCCCGACAAGGTGCTGGGCGACATCGTCGATTACGTCATCGATTACAAGATTAAAAGCAAGGAGGCGTTCGAGACCGCACGCTACTGCTTGATGGATACGCTCGGATGCGGGTTCGAAGCACTCGAATTCCCGGCGTGCACAAAAATGCTGGGCCCGATCGTGCCGGGTACCGTGGTGCCGAACGGTGCCAAGGTACCGGGAACACCGTTTCAGCTCGATCCGGTCAAGGCCGCGTTTGACATCGGTGCAATGATTCGATGGCTCGATTTCAACGATACGTGGCTCGCCGCAGAATGGGGCCATCCATCGGACAACCTCGGCGGCATTCTGGCGACTGCAGACTGGCTGTCGCGTAACGCGGTCGCGGCCGGCAGGCCGCCACTGACGGTCAACGACGTGCTGACTGCGATGATCAAGGCGCACGAAATCCAGGGCTGTTTAGCGCTCGAGAACTCCTTCAACAAAGTCGGGCTCGATCACGTCGTGCTGGTCAAGGTCGCGTCGACCGCGGTGGTCGCTCAGATGCTTGGCCTGTCGCGTGACGAAATCATCAACGCTGTGTCGCTCGCCTGGGTCGATGGCCAATCACTGCGCACCTACCGGCATTCGCCCAATACCGGTTCGCGCAAGAGCTGGGCCGCTGGCGACGCGACGTCGCGCGCGGTCCGGCTTGCACTGATCGCCAAGACGGGCGAGATGGGTTACCCGTCCGTCCTCTCGGCGAAGACGTGGGGCTTCTACGACGTGCTGTTTAAGGGCAACCCATTTAAGTTTCAGCGACCTTACGGGTCGTACGTCATGGAACATGTGTTGTTCAAGATTTCGTTTCCTGCCGAGTTTCATTCGCAGACGGCGGTCGAGGCCGCGATGACGCTGCACGGTCGGCTGAAAGAGTTGGGCAAGACGGCGGCCGACATCAAGAAGATCACGATCCGGACGCACGAAGCGTGTATTCGCATCATCGACAAAAAGGGGCCGCTGGATAACCCGGCCGATCGGGATCACTGCATTCAATACATGGTTGCGGTGCCGCTTATCTTTGGCCGCCTGACGGCAGATGATTACGAAGACACCGTCGCGTTGGACCCGCGTATCGACGCACTGCGCGAAAAAATCTTCTGCGCGGAAGACAAGGGGTTCACTAAAGACTATTTCGATCCCGACAAGCGCTCGATCGCCAACGGGCTAACAGTCGAGTTCAACGACGGCAAGAAATTGAAGGAAATCGTCGTGGAGTACCCCATCGGCCACAGGCGGCGTCGCAAGGAAGGAATGCCGTTGCTGGTCAAAAAATTCCGCACCAATCTCGCGCGCGTGTTTCCGACCAAGCAGGCGGACGCCGTGATGGATTTATGCATGGATCCAAAACGCCTGTCGGCAACTCCGGTGCAGGAGTTCGTCGACATGATGGTCATCTAAGAGAGGCTCTGATGCCGCACAACGCATTCAATTCGCTGCAGGAATTCAACGTCGGCCCCAAGAAGGGAAAGTTCTATAACCTCGCGGCGCTCGAGCAGGCCGGCGTAGCAAAGGTTTCGCGGCTGCCGGTCTCGATCCGTATCGTTCTGGAGTCAGTGCTGCGCAACTGCGACGGCGTCAAAGTCACCGAAGACCACGTACGTCAACTCGCGAACTGGAAACCGGTCGCAAACCGCACAGACGAGATTCCGTTCATCGTCGCGCGCGTCGTCTTGCAGGACTTCACAGGAGTGCCGTTGCTTGCCGATCTGGCCGCGATGCGAAACGTCGCCGCGCAGATGGGCAAGAACGCGAAAACCATCGAACCGTTGGTGCCGGTCGACCTGGTGGTGGATCACTCGGTGATGGTCGATCACTACGGAACCAAGGACGCGCTCGACCTGAACATGAAACTTGAATTTCAGCGCAACCGCGAGCGCTATGAGTTCATGAAATGGGGCATGCAGGCATTCGATACGTTTGGTGTGGTGCCGCCCGGATTTGGCATCGTGCATCAGATCAATCTCGAGTATCTAGCACGCGGCGTTTATAAAAAAGACGGCATCTACTACCCGGATACGCTGGTCGGTACCGACAGCCATACGACGATGATCAATGGCATCGGCGTGGTCGGCTGGGGCGTCGGCGGCATCGAAGCCGAAGCCGGCATGTTGGGGCAGCCGGTGTATCTGCTGACACCCGATGTCGTGGGTGTGCATCTGAAGGGAAAGCTGCGCGAAGGTGTCACGGCCACAGATCTCGTGCTATCGGTGACCGAGATGCTGCGGAAGGCGAAAGTCGTCGGCAAGTTCGTTGAGTTTTTCGGCGACGGCACCAGCAGCCTGGCAGTACCGGACCGCGCCACAATTGCCAACATGGCGCCCGAATATGGCGCGACGATGGGATTCTTCCCGGTCGACGAGAAGACCATTTCGTATTTCGAAGGCACCGGCCGCACGCCAGACGAACTTGCAGCATTCGAAGCGTATTTCCGTGCGCAGGGTCTGTTCGGCGTTCC
>JACCYC010000145.1 GCA_013696665.1 Burkholderiaceae bacterium
GAGATCGAGCCCGTTTATCGAGGCGGTGCGACCGGAGCAATCGGGAGACCGCAATGAACCTGACTTTGGTGATTGGCAACAAGAATTATTCGTCGTGGTCGCTGCGGCCGTGGCTTGCGATGAAGCAGGCTGGCATTCCGTTCATTGAAGAGCAGATCTTGCTGCAGCGACCGGAAACGCGGCGCGAGATCCTGCGCTACTCACCGAGCGGCCGCGTACCGTGCCTGATCGACGGAGCTCTGACGGTGTTCGACTCGCTCGCTATTTGCGAATACGCCAACGAGCGGTATGCAAACGAGGTGCTGTGGCCGCGCGACATCTCGGCGCGCGCGCGCGCACGGGCCATCGCGGCCGAGATGCATTCAGGCTTTGTCGCACTGCGGACCCACCTGCCGATGGATATTCGATCGCGCCTCTCCGATAAAGGCGCGGCTGCGCTTGAGCGGGAAGATGTTGCTGCCGACATTGCACGCATTCAAGCTGTCTGGACTGAATGCCTGAACGATGGCGGACCGATGCTGTTCGGCGGCTTTTCAATCGCCGACGCTTTCTATGCGCCCGTTATCACGCGCTTTGTCACCTATGGTGTCAAATTGTCGCCGCTACTGGCCGCTTACTCCGAAAACGTCCTGATGCTGCCAGCAATGAAGCAGTGGATCGCAGCCGCGGCTGCGGAAACCGACACCTTAGACACCTAGCGTGAAGGCGTATCGCGTCGGCGGTTTCGTCCGCGATCAGCTGCTTGGCAACACGCGGCGTAACCTGGGTGAGCTTGACGCAGCGCTTGAAACCGATCGTGACTGGGTGGTCGTAGGTGCGACACCGGAGCAGATGACCGAGCTGCACTACCGGCCGGTGGGTAAGGATTTTCCGGTATTCCTGCACCCAGAGACGCACGAGGAATATGCTCTCGCGCGCACCGAGCGCAAAACGGCGCCGGGATACAAAGGCTTCGTCGCGCATGCTGCGCCCGACGTCACACTCGAACAGGATCTTGCGCGCCGAGACTTCACGATCAACGCGATGGCGCTCGATGACGACGGCACGCTGATCGATCCCTACCAGGGCAAACGCGACCTCGATGCCGGGGTGCTGCGACATGTAAGCCCAGCATTTTCTGAAGATCCGGTTCGCATTTTGCGCGCAGCACGCTTTGCCGCCCGCTTTCCCA
This sequence comes from Burkholderiaceae bacterium, assembly GCA_013696665.1. Lineage (GTDB taxonomy): Bacteria > Pseudomonadota > Gammaproteobacteria > Burkholderiales > Burkholderiaceae_F > JACCZX01. The sequence continues at coordinate 1,172 of JACCYC010000145.1, forward strand.
GTTTCAAGATCGCACCGGAGACAGCACAACTGATGCGTGCAATGGTCCGCAATGGCGAGGCTGATTCGCTGGTGCCCGAACGCGTAATCCAGGAAATTTCCCGCGGCTTGATGGAGAGCAAGCCGTCGCAGATGTTGAATGTGCTCGTGTCATGTGGTCTGATCGATCGTCTGTTTGCCGAACTTGAGGACCTCGGACCGACCAGCGCAGCACTCGATCGAGCGGCACAGCGCGGACTGATCTTGCCGGCGCGCTTCGCAATTCTTGCAGGTGCGTGTCGCTCGTCTCGTGCCGTATCCGACCTTCTGGGCAAGCTGCGCGTGCAACATGACGCCGCTCACCTGGCTCGGCTGCTGGTCGATTTGCGCGAGCCACTGAGAAACGCACAAACCTCGGCCGCAATCGTCGACGTCCTTGAGCGTAGTGATGCGTTCCGGCGGCCCGAGCGGTTTGAATGGCTACTGCAGGCGTTCGAGGCTGCCACCGACATCTCGGGCGAGCGTTTCAGGAAAGCACTAAGAGCGGCAAGCGCGGTTGATGCCGGACCGCTCGCAAGCTTGCACCACAATGATCCCAGTCAAATACAGCGTGCCGTTCGCCAGGCGCGCGTGGTTGAAGTCGGCCGCGAGCTACTCGCACCACCGACGCTAGATCAGGCTCGCGATCAGCATCAAGACAAGTGACAATACCAGCGTGCTGATGAACGGCAGCACGTAGTCGCGCCCATTTTTTCGGAACTGCAGATCACCCGGCAGGCGCCCGATGCCAAGCCTTTTAAGCCAGGGTTGCAGCGCAGTCAGTACAAGCAGTGCGATGAAGGTGGTCAAAAGCCATTTCATCGCGCACAGTTTAAGCTGCGTGGATCACGCTTAACTCCACGAGCAGATGACTAATACCCGCGCAACTTAAGCAAGCTGACTACAGCGTGTGGCGCCGGTCACCGCGCGCGAATCCAATCAGTGGTGCGTCAACACCGCGGCCGACGCACAGAACCTTCAGCAGTTCGCCCATTTCCGCTTCCGACACCAGCCGCTGCAGAGCGCCGCTTTGCTGTGGCGTGTAGTTTGCTGCCAGGTGCTGCAACGCGCCGCAGTTCAGCAGAAAATGAGCTTGCGAGGTATATCCCTGGATGTCGAAGCCGGCGCCGTGCGCAGCGTCAGCCATCGTGGAGAAGTCCACGTGCGCAGTGACATCGTTGAGCCCTGGCATCCACAGCGGATCCGTATGCGCATGGTGTCGAAAGTGGCACATCATCGTGCCCATCAGCCGTTGGGGGTGGTAATACTCGCGCTGAGGGAAGCCGTAGTCGATCACCAGCAACGCGCCGCGCATGAGCCATCCCGATGCCGATCGCATCCACGACTCGGCAAGCAGGTTGATCTCCGACGCGTAGCCATCAGGCAACCGACCGTGCTGTGATTCGATCGCAGCTACCACCGCGGCGAGGTCCTCGCCGAACGCACGCTCCGCAAACGCAAAGCTGCCACGCGCGCGGTCTTGCAGCACGACCCCGCGCTCCAGAGTGACGCCGTTGGATTTGAAGAACAACTTGAACGGCATCACGTCGAGCACTTCGTTGGCTAGCATGACGCCTTCAAATTCTCTCGGCGGTTCAGTAAGCCATCGCACCGGCGCGTTGGCGAGTTGCCGCTGCTGCCGCTCGATCAGGTCGGCCGAGACCTCGACAATAAAATAGCTTTCCAGTGCGATCCCACGGTGCGCTAGCGCAGCCAACAGATCACGAGCAAGCACCCCGGAACCGGCACCGAACTCAACGATGCGCGCGGGTACCTGCTGAAACAATTGCG
>JACCYC010000158.1 GCA_013696665.1 Burkholderiaceae bacterium
CCGGCTTCGGCAAACCGGAACCAGAGGTTCTGATCGCGCCTGAAAGTGTTGTAATCGTCGTAGATCTTCTTCCAGCCGGCGTTCTTCGCGTTCAGCTCGGAATACACCTCCATCGCTGCCTTGAACGAGGCGTCCATTACGTCGCGCGGAAAGCGATGCAACTTGGTGCCCTGCGACACCAGCTGCTTCAATGCCGCCGGATTCTTCGCGTCGTACGAGGCCTGCATCACGACGTGCGCATGCGACGCGCAAGCTTCAACGATTGCCTTGTAATCTGGCGTCAGCGCATCCCACGCCTTGGTGTTGACGTACAAACACAACTGCGGACCACCTTCCCACCAACCGGGGTAGTAATAGTTCGGCGCTACCTTGTTAAACCCGAGCTTCAGGTCGTCATACGGCCCGACCCATTCGGCGGCATCGATCGTGCCCTTTTCCAGCGCGGCGTAGACCTCGCCGCCCGGAATATTCTGCGGCACGCTGCCGAGACGCTCGAGCACCCTGCCGCCGAAGCCGCCGATGCGCATTTTGAGCCCCTTCATGTCGGCGACCGACTTGATTTCCTTGCGATACCAGCCGCCCATTTGCGCGCCGGTATTGCCCATCGGAAAGTTGACGATGTTATAAGCGCGGTAGAAATCGCGGAAAAGCTTCATCCCGTTGCCGTCGTACATCCAGGCGGTCATCTGGCGTGAGTTCAATCCGAACGGGATCGCGCAATCCATCGCAAACGTTTCGTCCTTGCCGAAGAAGTAGTACGGCGCGGTATGGGCGCATTCCACCGTCGCTTGCTGCACGCCGTCGACCACGCCAAAGGCCGGCATCAATTCACCGGCCGCGTGCACGCTGATCTGAAAACGCCCACCGGTCGCGGCCGATACTTGCTTCGAAAAAACTTCGGCGGCGCCGTAAATCGTGTCGAGCGCCTTTGGAAAGCTCGACGCCAGCCGCCATCTGACCTGCGCTGCCTGCGCCTTGACGACTGCCGGCGCGGCGAGCGTCGCAGCAGCCGCCGCGCCCGCGGTCGCCTTCGTTAGAAATGAACGACGTTGCATGCGTGTCTCCTGTCGTAGGTTTTTGATGATAAGGGCGGGCCCTGCTGCCGACCTGTGCGGAGTGTAAACGGGCTTGCTTGTCCGAGCCTCGGGAAATACCAGCAGCGTTCCGTTTATGCGCCGCCAACGGTCATGCCGTCGATCAACAACGAACCACTGACCTTGCTGCCGCGCACAACTTGATCGTTGCCGACGGCCACGATGTTGCGGAACATGTCGCGCAGATTGCCCGCGACCGTGATTTCCTCGACCGGGTAGCGAATCTCGCCCCCTTCGACCCAGAAGCCGCTGGCACCGCGTGAGTAATCGCCAGTTACGTAATTCACGCCTTGGCCAATCAAATCGGTGACCAGCAAGCCGGTGCCCAGACGCGCGAGCATCCCCGGAAGATCATCGGCGCGTCGCGTGGTGCTCGACCGGATCTCGAAATTGTACGAACCGCCCGAGTTTCCGGTCGACTGCATGCCGAGCTTGCGCGCTGAATAGCTTGAAAGAAAGTAACCCGACAAAACGCCGGCCGTCACGACATCGCGTTTGATTCCACGCACACCTTCTTCGTCAAATGGGCTCGATCCCGCGCCCTGCGGCAGATACGGGTCCTCGTGCAGCGTGATGTGATCCGAGAAGACCGATTTGCCGAGCGAATCAACAAGAAATGATGCGTTCCGGTACAGCGCGCCGCCACTGGCGGCCTGCACGAAGTTGCCGAGCAACCCACACGCAAGCGGCGCATCGAACAGCACCGGGCACTGCTTGGTCTGCATGCGCCGCGCCGACAGCCGGGCCAATGCGCGCCGCGCCGCGTACTCGCCCACGGATTCAGGCGAAGCAAGCTCGTCGGCGATTCGCGACGACGAGTACCAGTCATCACGCTGCATTCCGGTTGCATCGCGCGCAATCGGTGAGACCGCCAGCGAATGGCGTGAATACGAGTAGCCGCCGACAAACTTCTGGCTGTTGGCCAGAACGAAGTGCCCGGAGGACGTATAAACGTTGGCCCCTTCGGAGTTGACGATCTGCGGGCTCACCGCAAATGCCGCGCTTTCGCAGCGCCGCGCGAGCTTGATAGCCTGGTTCGTATCGATATCCCACGGGTGAAACAGGTCGAGATCTCGTGGCGAACGCTGCACAGTGTCGGGATCGGGCAAGCCTGCGGCCGAATCTTCGGCGGTAAAGCGCGCAATGTTGTAAGCGGCCTCGGCGACCTGCCGCAGTGCCGGTTCGGAAAAGTCGGAAGTCGATGCGTTGCCACGCCGTTTGCCGATATAAACGGTGATGCCCAGCCCTTTGTCACGAGTGCGCTCGATGGTCTCGACCTTCTTCTTGCGCACCGAAACAGAGAGACCCGTCGACTCGCTCACCTCACACGATGCATCGCTCGCGCCAAGCGAACGGGCATGCTTCAGGGCATCTAGCGCCAGATCGCGCAGGCGGTCGTCAGTGAGGGCAAATGGAGTCACGTCGCTGGGTATCATAGCTGCCATGTCGGGAAGGCACGATCGATCCACCGAAGCTGCGCCGGCGAGCAAAAACGAGCTGCAAAGCCCCGCCGAGCTGCCGAGTAAGAGCGAGTTGAAGCGGCAGATGCATGCCTTGCAGGCGCTTGGCAAGCAGCTCGTCGAACTGAACCGCGACCAGTTCGCGCGCATCGATATTCCGGAAGACTTGCGCGAGGCTGTCGAGTTTGCGCATCGCGTGAGCGGCCGGGAGGCTTATCGACGGCACATGCAGTACCTGGGCAAGCTGATGCGGAAAGTAGACGGCGACGCCGTGCGCAGCGCACTCGAGCGCGTTACTGGAGAGTCGCGCGCTGCGGTGTCGCTGATGCATCGCACAGAAACCTGGCGCAATCGGCTGCTTGACGACGATCAGGCACTGACCGAATTCATAGCTGAGCATCCGGAAGCCGACGTGCAGTGGCTGCGGGCGGCAATTCGGGCGGGCCGCCGGGAGCGCGATGCCGAGCAGCCACCCAAGCATGCGCGAGAGCTCTATCGAAGGTTGCACCATCACATGGAAGGTGCACAGCGCAGCGTTGCACTGCCGGAAGATGAAGGCTAGACGCGCATCGGCCAACGAGCTGATCGTGGGTCTGGTTTCGATTTCCGATCGCGCGTCGCGCGGCGTCTATCCCGACCAGGCATTGCCGGCACTGCAGGCTTGGTTCGCGCGTGCGTTGAGTTCACCGTTCCAGACCCATCACCGACTCATTGAAGATGATCAGAGCACGATCCAGCAAACATTGATCGAGCTGGTCGACGAGGTTGGATGCGACCTGGTGGTGACGACGGGCGGCACCGGGCCGGCACGCCGCGATG
>JACCYC010000163.1 GCA_013696665.1 Burkholderiaceae bacterium
CCACGTCGAATCACTATTCCGCCTGGCTGGCGCTGGGCAAGACCCGGGTCACTGCTTTGATCGAAGGGCTGCACTTTGTCGTACTGCTGCCCCTGGTGGTGCTGCTGTCGCGCCCGCTGGGACTCGCGGGAGTCGCGTACGCGGAGCTTGCCGCCACGGTGATCTCCGTCTCTGTGGAATGCCTGATGATTTCGCGCGCCCTTGGCCTCCCCCGTCTGGCGTATCTGAAAGGCCTCTGGCGACCACTGATCGCCGCCACGACGATGGCGATCGCAGTGGCCCTGCTGGCGGCTGAACTGGCCGCCGGCGCTCTCGCTGCGCGGCCGCTGCTGCAATTGGCGGCTACAATCCCGGCCGGGGTGCTCACGTACGCAAGCATATTGACGATGCTGTGGCTGCTGGCGGGCAAGCCGCGCGGTGCGGAGTCTCTCTTGCTGGAACGCATCCTGGAGATTTCCCGCGCAACGCGCCCAGTTTGGCGACGCCGTTACCCCTGAGAGAGCGATGTCATCGTTTCACGATTGGATTGATTCGTTCAGCTGTCCCGATTGCCGCAGCGGGTTTTCGTTCACCGCGGTAAAGAGCGGGGCGAGCAATTCGAGCGATGCCGCTTCGGGCACGCCCTCCGTTCACGACGAGGCCGCTCGTTACGGGCTGCTTCAGTGCCGCTGCTTTCGTTATCCGGTAGTCGACGGCGTGCCGATTCTGCTCAAAGGCAACGTCGGCCTGTTGGATCAGGGCGGAGCTTTCGAATCCAAGGGCCCTGCGGTCGAGCAGATCGTCGCGCTGGTCGAGCAGGGTCTGGGCGCGGAAGCGTTGGTACGGTGCCTCGGCTTCACGCCCCGATTCAAGGCGCTCGACAAGCTCCCTGGCTGGCGCCTGTGGCACAGCGATACCGTGCTGGAATTCGGCCGCAAGAGGGTTGAAGCACGGCTGCGCGCGATGCTCGACAGCGATCGGCAGAAGCTGTCCGCAGAAGATTGGTTCGAATTTTATTTCGGCGGGCCGACTGCGTCGGATCCGAATCACCTGCCCTATTACCGCAACCGCGTTGTATTGCCGCGCACGCTGGCGGCGTTTTCGCTGCTGCGGCTGCTACCCGCCGCGCACAAACCGATACTGGATCTCGCGTGCGGCTACGGGCCGTTTGCACACTACCTGACCCAGCGGCGCAACTCGACGCCGGTCATCGGTATGGACTTTAACTTCTACCTCGTCTGGGGCCAGAGATACTGGATCGCCCCCGAGGGGGTGTTCATCTGCGCCGATGGCAACAAGCGCCTGCCGTTCGCCGACGATTCGCTCGCCGGCGTCTTCTGCTCGGACGCATTCATGTACCTGAAAGACAAACCGGGCGTGCTCGCAGAATCCGATCGCTGCGCGCCGGGCAAGCCGATCATCCTGTCACGCGTCGGCAACAAGACGGCTTCGCCACGAGAAGTCAGGGGAGATTCCCACAGCGCCAAGGGGTACATGGAGTTGTTTTCGTCGCACGAGCCGCGCATATTCAGCGAGTACGCGCTGGTACGCGGCTATCTCGCGCGCCGCAATCCGCTGACGCTTGCGGCGACCGATCCGGCTGACCTTCGCTGGGACAAGTGGCTGCACTTCGTGTTAAACGGCGGGTCGCTGCAAAATGTCGAGGTGGATCCGGCGCTCGAATGGCCGCATCAGGTGGGCAAGCTTTGCTTCAACCCGATGTTCGAGCGCGAATTCAATAACGGCGGCAAAGTTCGGCTCGATCTAAAGTTCCCCACCACCTGGTTCGCCTATCAAAATGGCGATATGTACGGCTACCACGGCGATCTGGTCGAATGCAGCGCGGACGCCGCCGAACGGGCACGCGCAGGGCAGATCGATCCCGAGGTGCAGAGCCTGCTGGATCGGTTCGTCGTCATCGGACTGCCCGAGCGCTATCTGAAGGCTCAGGACTAATTCTGGCGACCGATGTCGACCGACAGTTCCCGGCAAGAGCGCGTAGGCGTCATTGCGCTCGTTCCTGATCAATGGGGACCACCGTGGAGTGTGCGTCATCATGTCGTATGGCGCCTCGCGCAGCACTTCACGACAGTCTGGGTCAACCCCGCCCCGACCTGGCGCGAAGCCTGGTCCGGCGCCCCATCAATGAGCGGGCCTCCGGTGGCAGACTATGGCGCTGGCTCCCGTCTTCTGATCTATCGCCCCAGCGGTTGGCTGCCCAGGCTGCACCGTCCGGCTGTTCTGGCGCGGCTCACCGAATGGCTGCGGCTGCGACGCGCCCGGCGGCTGTTGCAGGCCGCCGGCTGCAATCGATTCGTGCTGTACATCTGGCGGCCCGAACTTGGCGCTGCGCTGGACCTGGTTGCGCATGATGTGAGCTGTTATCACATCGACGATGAGTACACCTTTTCAGAAACCGAGAGGCCGATTCCCGAGGCCGAACTGCGGCTGCTGCGACGCGCAGACCTGGTGATCGTGCACTCGAGCGCGTTGATGCAAAAGAAAGGAAGCGTCAATCCGCACACCGTACAGATCCCGAATGGCGTCGACTACCGTGCATACTCGACTCCAGCCGCATGCCCGGCAGACCTGGCCATGATCGCCCGACCGCGCATCGGTTACATCGGCGTGATCAAGACGCACCTGGATCTCGATCTGCTGCGCGACCTGGCGCAGCGGCATTCGAACTGGTCGATCGTGCTGGTGGGGCCGGTGGGCTACCTGGGATCACGCGCAGAGCTGTATCGCCGCCTGTGCGAGATGCCTAACGTCCACGCCCTTGGCGCGAGGCCACTCCAGCTGCTGCCGGCCTACATTCAACATATGGACGTTTGCATGCTGTGCTACCGGCTCAACGACTACACGAGGTACATCTATCCGGCGAAGCTGCATGAGTACCTTGCAACGGGACGTCCGGTCGTCGGATCTTCGATCCAGGCGTTGCAGGCCTTCCGCGACGTGATCTCGATCGCCGAGACACCGGCCGAGTGGTCGCAGGCAATCGAGCAAGCCCTGGCAAGCTCTGACCGCGATGCAGAGCAATCGATGCAGCGCCAGGAAGTTGCCGCTGCGCATGACTGGAATCTGCTGGTGGCGCGCATCGCGCAAAGTTTTACCGAACGGATCGAGAGCGGACGACGCTATCGAGCGCGGGAGGGTACGCCGGCAACAACTAAGGTGGGACAGGGAGCGTAACTGTCCCGGGGGCGCAGCGCCGTACACCCGCGAACATGCAATGCAAGAGCCATTTGTCAGCGTAGTCACGCCTTTTTACAACACCGCACTCTATCTGGCCGAGTGCATCGAAAGCGTACTGGCGCAGCAGTACGGCAACTTCGAATTCATCCTGTCGGACAACTGCAGCACCGACGGTTCGCGCGAAATCATCGAGCCCTACGCAGCACGCGACTCACGTATCCGGTACATCCGCCACGATGCTTTCGTCAATCAGGTGCAGAACTACAACCGCGCGTTGCGCCAGATCTCGCCCGACAGCTGTTACTGCAAGGTGGTGCAGGCCGATGACTGGATTCTTCCGGAATGCCTGAGCCGAATGGTGGC
>JACCYC010000164.1 GCA_013696665.1 Burkholderiaceae bacterium
TGCAATGGCATCCGGAATTTCACGACTGGAAAAGCGAAGAGACGTTGTCTGGCGATCCGATCCTGAGCAGTTTTTTATACGCCGGCAGTCAATAGGAACCCGGATCGATGTTAACCATTGAAAGTCCCGCAACCGGGTCGAAGATTGCCGAGGTGAGCGAAGACGACGCACACTCGATTGCAGCAAAATATGCGGCTGCACGGTCTGCACAGCCGGCCTGGGCGGTCACGCCGCTGGCGAACCGCTGCGACATTCTGCGGCGTTTCCGTGACGCGCTGCTCAGCGACGTTGACCGGCTCGCAGCGGTTCTTACATCGGAAACAGGCAAGCCGATCCGACAGTCGAGAAACGAGATCAACGGCTTGCCGGCACGCATCGACTTTTTCTTGGATTCGGTTGAGCGGGTGCTTTCGCCGCGGGAGGTCCACAATGACGCTGGCATGGTCGAGCGGATCTCGCACGAGCCGCTCGGAGTCATCGCCAACATCTCTGCCTGGAACTATCCGTACTTCGTCGGCGGAAACGTGTTCGTGCCGGCGCTGCTGACCGGTAACGCTGTGCTCTACAAGCCGTCCGAGTTTGCAACGTTGACCGGGCTCGAAATCGGCAGGCTGCTGCATGCGGCTGGCGTTCCAGCGCAGATCTTCGCAGTGGTCACGGGCGACGGCGCCGTCGGCGCGGAGCTGATCAAGCAACCGATTGACGGCGTGTTTTTCACCGGCTCCTATGCAACCGGCCAGCGCATTGCGCGCGATGCCGGCGCACGAATGATCAAACTTCAGCTGGAGCTTGGCGGCAAGGATCCGACCTACGTCTGCGACGACGTTGACATCGCAAAAGCCGCGGCGTCACTAGCAGATGGCGCGATGTACAACACCGGGCAGAGCTGTTGCTCGGTTGAACGCATCTATGTGCACCAAAAAATCCACGACGTTTTCGTGCACGCGTTCGTCAACGAAGTTGCCGCGCTCAAGGGCGGTGACCCGGCGGACGAGTCGACCACTATCGGGCCACTGACGCGCGCTCCGCAAATAAAGATCCTTGAACAGCAGGTCGCCGATGCCGTTGCAAAGGGCGCCAAGCTCGTGCTCGGCGGTGCTCGTATGCCAAGCGTCGGCAACTGGTTCGCTCCGACCGTGCTGGTCGACGTTGATCACACCATGGAAGTGATGCGTGAAGAAAGCTTCGGACCGATCATTGGCATCCAGAAGGTTGCTTCCGATGCGGAAGCCGTGCGCTTGATGAACGACACCGACTACGGATTGACCGCGGGTGTGTACACGACAGATGAGCGGCGAGCCAAGTCGATACTGGCGCAAATTCGCGCCGGATCGGTTTACTGGAACTGCTGCGACCGCGTCAGCCCGCGGCTACCCTGGAGCGGCGTCGGTCACTCAGGCGTGGGGCTAACCTTATCGACATACGGCATCGAGGCTTTTACGCGGCCAAAAGCGTGGCACCTGAAAAGCGCGTAGGCGCCGGGCGGTCGCGCGTCGTCGATTTCTCCTCGACGGGCGAGCGGGCGTTTCGACAACGCTTCTGTTTACCGGAAAGTTCCAGGTGAGCGGCGATAGCCTGGTGAGTGCCGTCGTCCCTCCTGCAGCCGCGCGCATTGTCGTGATCGGCGGCGGCATTATGGGATGCAGCGTTGCGTATCACCTGGGCGCGCTCGGCGAAAAAAACGTTGTGCTGCTCGAACAGGGAAGGCTGACATCGGGAACGACGTGGCACGCGGCCGGGCTCGTCGGTCAGCTGCGCGCGCACGAAAGCATGACGCGGCTTATCCGTTACTCGACAGAGTTGTATTCGAAGCTCGAAGCCGAAACCGGGCTTGGCACCGGCTGGAAGCAATGCGGGTCACTCGCAGTTGCGCGCACATCGGATCGCCTGATTCAACTGAAGCGCACTGCAGCAGTGGCACGCGCACACGGAGTCGATTGCGACTTGATCTCGGTGACCGAAGCGGCGAAGCTTTACCCGATCATGGCGACCGATGATTTGCACGGTGCGGTGTGGCTGCCAGGCGACGGCAAAGCGAACCCGGCTGACTTGACGCTCGCGCTCGCCAAAGGTGCGCGCAATCGCGGCGTTAAAGTCTTCGAGAATGTGCGGGTGGCGGGATTGGAGACTTCTGCTTCCTCCCGTACGCAGCGTGTTTCTTCTCTGACCTGGCGCAATAAGTCGGGCGACGAAGGTCGCATCGACGCCGAAATCGTCGTGCTGTGCGGTGGCCAGTGGTCGCGCGCGGTTGCGCGCCAGATCAACGTCACTGTGCCACTTTTTTCCTGCGAGCACTTCTACATCGTCACCGATCGTATCGAAGGCGTTCACCGCGATCTGCCGGTGCTCCGCGATCCAGACGGATTTATTTATTTCAAGGAAGAAGTCGGCGGCTTGCTGATGGGCGGGTTCGAGCCGAACGCAACGCCGTGGCTGCAGAGTGCGATGCATCGAGGAGGCATCCCGGAAAACTTTGAATTCCAGTTGCTGCCCGACAACTGGGATGCGTTTCAAATCTTGCTGGACAACGCGATGATCCGCGTGCCGGCGCTTGAGACAGCGCGAGTCAAGCAGTTCTACAACGGCCCCGAGTCGTTTACCGCGGACAACAACTTCATCGTCGGCGCGGCGCCCGGCTTTGAAAACTTCTACGTTGGCTGCGGCTTCAACTCGATGGGGATTGCGTCGGCCGGCGGCGCCGGCCGCGCGCTTGCCGAGTGGATCGTGCAGGGCGAGCCCACGCTGGACTTGTGGCCAGTCGACATTCGCCGCTTTAATCACTTCAATGCGAACGAAAACTGGCTGCCCGACCGCATCGGCGAAGTTCTGGGTATGCACTACAAGATGCCGTGGCCAAATCGCGAACTGGAAAGCGCACGTCCGTTTCGGCGCTCGCCGTTGTATGCGCTACTGCGCGACGCCGGCGCGTGCTTCGGCTCGAAGATGGGATGGGAGCGCGCAAATTTTTTCGCGCCGTCACGTGAGCAGGCTCAGATCGAATACGCGTGGGGCCATCAGAACTGGCATTCGTGGGTCGCCGAAGAGCACCGCGCGTGCCGCGAGCGGGTCGCCGTCTTCGACATGAGCTCGTTTGCGAAGCTGCTGATTCAGGGCCCCGATGCCTGGCGCGCATTGAACTCGATCATCGCGAATGACACGCCGACCGAACCTGGCGCAACGGTCTACACCGGCATGCTGAACGAGCGCGGCGGCTACGAAAGCGACTTCACGGTAACGATGCTCTCTCACAACGAATACATGATCGTGACCGGCAGCGCGCAGGCTGTACGCGACCGTGACGTTATCGAACGCGCATTCGCCGCATTGCCCGACGCTCCCCGCCGCGAAGTGGTAGATATCACGTCGATGTATGCGGTGATGGCGGTGATGGGGCCGAAATCGCGCGAGCTGCTGCAGCGAGTATCGACTGCAGATTTGTCAGTAAGTTTTCCGTTCGGGTCATCGCGTTCGATCGACATCGGGTATGCGACGGTGCGTGCAACGCGCCTCACCTACGTCGGCGAGCTTGGATGGGAGCTTTACGTTCCGGTGGAGTTCGCGGTCGGCGTATACGAGGCGCTGATGGAGGCGGGCAAAGAGCTGGGTGTCGCGAATGCCGGTTACTACGTGATCGACTCGCTGCGCCTCGAGAAGGGCTACCGCGCATGGGGCCGCGAGCTGTCGCCGGAAATCAACCCGTACGAGGCGGGACTCGGCTTCGCGGTGAAGCTGGACAAGCCCGGCGGCTTCCGCGGACGCGACGCGCTTGTTGGAGTCGATCGAAGCGCTGTGAAGCGGCGTGTCGTTTCATTGGTAATCGACGCATCGCATACGAACGTTTGGGGCAACGAGTTGATTTTGCGCAACGGCATGCCAATCGGCTCCATCACGTCGGCCGCGTTTGGGCACACGATCGGCAAGCCGGTAGCGCTTGGACTGATAACGCGCACCGACGGCATCGCGGATCGTGCGTGGATTGAAAGTGGTCAGTACGAGATCGATCTTGCAGGTGAACGCTACGCGGCCACCGTCTCGCTAAGAGCACCTTACGATGCCGATTCGCGACGAATAAAAAGCTAGGAGAAGAAATGCTGGTCGGCGTCCCGAAAGAGATCAAGGTTCACGAATATCGCGTCGGATTGACGCCGTCATCGGTGCGCGAAATGACGATGCATAGCCACGAGGTGCTGGTGCAAACCGACGCCGGGGCCGGTATCGGCGCGACCGACGATGACTATCGGCGCGCCGGCGCGGAGATCGCTGCGAGCGCCGAAGAAGTGTTCGAGCGCGCGGAGATGATCGTCAAGGTGAAGGAGCCGCAGGCGGTCGAGCGCGCGATGTTGCGCGACGGCCAGATTCTTTTTACGTATCTGCATCTGGCCCCCGATCCGGAGCAAGCGGCCGACCTGTTGAAGAGCGGCGCGATCTGCATCGCATACGAAACGGTCACTGCGCCCACCGGTGGCTTGCCGCTGCTCGCGCCGATGTCCGAAGTGGCCGGCCGCTTGTCGGTGCAGGCAGGGGCGCGCTGTCTTGAAAAATCCGCGGGCGGCATGGGCATGCTGCTGGGCGGAGTCGCGGGGGTGCCGCCGGGACGCATCGTGATTCTCGGCGCCGGCATGGTGGGAATCAACGCGGCACAAATGGCCGTCGGCACCGGCGCCGAAGTCGTCGTCATCGACATCTCGATCGACGCTTTGCGGCGCATCGATTCGATGCTCGGCGCGCGCGTAATGACGATATTTTCGAACCGAGACAACGTCGAGCGCGAAGTGTTACGCGCCGATCTGGTCATCTCCGGCGTCTTGATTCCGGGAGCGGAGGCACCGAAGCTCGTGACGCGAGCGATGCTGCCGCGGATGAAGCGCGGCTCGGTGATCGTCGACGTCGCGATCGACCAGGGCGGCAGCTGCGAGACATCGCGCCCGACCACCCACGCCGATCCGACGTATGTCATCGACGGTGTCGTGCATTACATGGTCGCCAACATGCCGGGCGCGGTGCCGCGCACGTCGACCTACGCACTTAATAACGCCACCCTCGCATTCGCACTGCAGCTGGCGGACAAAGGCTGGCGCGCCGCATTGACCGAAAATCGTCACTTGAAAGACGGTCTCAATATTGCAGCCGGCAAGGTGACGTACAAAGCTGTGGCCAAAGCGCTGAATCTTCCGTACACCTCTGCCGACGCAGTGCTTCCGATCTGAGCGGCGCGATACAGCGCCAGCTCTGAGCCTAAACATGACTTCGCAAATCTGAGTCCGTTGCTTTGAGTTTCGAGATCACGCTCGCGGTCTTGCTCGCAGCGCTGTTGCACGCTTCCTGGAATGCAATGATCAAGGGTGGCACTGACGTGCTTCTTGACACCGCGACCCTCGTCTCTTTTGCAGGGCTCATCACGCTTCCGTTTCTGCTTGTCGTCCCGCTCCCGAACGCGGCCAGCTGGCCGTACATCCTCGCCTCGCTCACGCTGCACGGTGCCTATTACTTTCTGATGATCAATGCTTACCGCACGGGCGACTTATCGCTCGTGTATCCGCTGATGCGCGGAGTCGCGCCGCTGATCACCGCCGTGCTGGGTATTTTCTGGCTGCGCGAACTGCCCGCGCCATTGAGCTGGTTAGGCATGCTGATGATTTCATTTGGTGTCATCGCACTCGCGATGCGCCCGGCGGGCAATACTCCAGTGCTTGCGGGGCATGGTCGCGCGGTGGCTTTTGCACTAGCAAACGCCGGCGTCATCGCGTGTTACACGATCGTCGACGGCACGGGAGCACGGCTGGCCGGCGATCCGTGGGCATATATCGCGTGGCTTTTTGTACTCGACGCGGTTCCCTTCGCGCTTTACATGCTGGCAACACAACGGCAGTCCTTCGTGGCCGCGTTGGTCGAGCGGCGGCGCAATGGCGTTATCGGCGGCGCCCTGTCGGCGATCGCATACGCAATTTCGGTGTGGGCGATGACCAAAGCCCCGGTCGCGCTGGTCGCATCGTTGCGCGAGACTTCGGTGCTGTTTGCAACACTGCTTGGCGCATACCTGCTGAAGGAAAAGCTGACGCCCCGCCGATGGGCAGGGGTGGCAGCCGTGCTGCTGGGCGTCGTTGCGCTAAAAGTGACCTAGACCCCGGCAGCCTTGTTCGGGCCGATTTGCGGGTTACGAACACGAATTTCGCACAGCGGTCCTTTAAATAGCCCGTGTCCACGTTGCGATAGGCGGCGCTCTATCTGGCCAGGCCCTTCGATACTTGAAACATGAAAAATTCCGTGACCTTCAGGCCCGTCGCTCTGCTGCTGTGCGCAATGGCCGCAGCAATGACGGGCTGCAGCACGCTTCCTGAGCCTAAGGAACCGCTTACCCCTTCCTATTCGTTCGCATCCCCCGACGCAACGCCATTGGGCAAGCAGGTCGCGACGATGCGCCCACGCACCGCCGCCGCCGGTCTGTCCGGCTTGTTCTTGCTGGGCCAGGGCGTTGAGGCATTTGCTGCGCGTGTCGGTCTTGCCCAGCGCGCAACGCGCACGCTGGACGTGCAGTACTACGCAGTGTTCGCCGATGAAAGCGGCACTTTGCTGCTCGGTGAATTGATCGAAGCAGCAACGCGGGGAGTCCGGGTTCGATTGCTGATTGATGACTTGGACGCTTCCGGGTCGGGGCTCGATCTCGCGCTGCTCGCCGCGGTCCCAGGCATCGAGGTGCGCGTGTTCAATCCGTTTGCCGGGCGTAGCTTCGGGCCGGCACGTCTGCTCGAGTTCATCGCTGATGGAGAGCGACTGAATCGGCGCATGCACAACAAGGCCTGGATTGCCGACAACGTCGGCGCCATCATCGGCGGCCGCAATCTCGGCAACAAATATTTCAGCGGACCGAGTGAAACGAACTTCGCCGATCTGGACGTGCTGACACTGGGGCCGGTGACGCGTGAGATTTCACGCAGCTTCGACCGCTACTGGAACAGTGAATGGGCGCTTCCGATCAAAGCACCCGAAGGCGCACGTAAAGACACAGTTCCCACACGACTCACCGAATTTGCAGGACGTATCGAGCAGATCAAGGCAACGGAATACGGCATATTGCTCAAAAAGAGCGACCCAGTTAGCGAATTATTTGCGGGCAAGCGCGCAACTGTGTGGGCAACAGCGCACGCCGTAGTCGACCCGGTGTCGAAGTTCGACGCAGACAAATCTCCGGAAGTCGAGAGCTACGTGTTAACGGAAGTCGCCGAACAGTTGCGAGCGACCCGGCAATCGCTGTTAGCTGTGTCACCGTACTTCGTTCCGGGCGCCGGTGGTACCGATTTGCTTAAAGGCCTGGTTGAGCGTGGCGTCAAAGTGCGCGTGTTGACCAACTCGCTGAGTGCGACCGACGTGCCGCTCGTGCACGCGGGCTATGCGAAATATCGGCCGGAATTGATCAAGCACGGTGTGACCCTGTACGAACTAAAGCCAACGGCCCCGCCGGATATCGGCGCAAGTCGTCGACAGACAGCGCTCTCCTCTGGCAGCCAGGCGAGTCTCCACGCCAAAGCGTTTGTGATGGATCAGCGCACTGTGTTGATCGGATCGATGAACTTCGACCCGCGCTCGACCTGGTACAACAGTGAACTAAGCATATTGGTCGATAGCCCCGAGTTGGCGACCCAGGTGGTGCAGGCGTTCGACCGCGTTACGTCGACGGATCGTGTATGGAAGATGGCTTACGACGAAAACGGCCTTGCGTGGCAATCGGCCGATGCGACGGAAGTGACCGTACTGCGTAGCGAGCCTGCAACCTTCTGGCGCAGGATGCAAGTGGAGTTCCTGGGTCCGCTCGCACCTGAGGACTTTATGTGATGCGGCGAACGAACACTCAGGCCGCTTTGCGCGCGGCCGCACTGGGTGCAACCTGACGGATACCCATTGCTACCAAGGTCTGCTCAACAGCACTGACGACGTTACGCATTTCGTTGGCGTCGACTGCTCCGATGCACCCCACCCTGAAGGTTTCAACCTGTGTCAGCTTGCCGGGGTACAGGATGTAACCCCGGTCACGCGTCATTTCATAGAACGACTTGAAGTCATACGCAGGATCGGGCGGCGCATGAAAAGTAACAATGATCGGTGCCTGCGTCGCAGGCTTGAGAAACGGTCGGAAGCCTAGCTTGGCCATGCCGTCGATCAACGTTGAGCAATTGGCGCTATATCTTGCAAGGCGCTTGGTCTGACCGCCCTCTTCGAGAAATTGATCGATCGCAACGCGCAGCGCTGCCACCACGTGCGTCGGCGGTGTGTAACGCCACTGCGTCGTTTTCTCCATGTAGACATATTGATCATGCATATCCATCGCCAGCGAATGCGCGTTGCCGGCCCGGCTTTCGAGTAGCGATTTTTTGACGATCACGAACCCCATGCCCGGCACGCCTTCAAGACATTTGCCACTCGCCGCAACAAGCGCATCGAATGGTGTTGCACGCACGTCGATCGGCAACGCGGCGAACGAACTCATCGCGTCGACGATCAAACTTCGGCCATGCGCGCTGCACGCGCGTGACACGCCACCGAGATCGTTCAACATGCCGGCGCCGGTTTCGCAGTGCACCTGCGCGACGTGCGTAATTGACGGGTCGGCCGATAACGCTGCGTCAACGATGGCCCCGGTGGCGGGCTGATCTTCGGGCACCGCGAGGTCCACCACCGCACGGCCCAGATACTTGCAAATGCGCACGATGCGCGCGCAATACGCACCATTGTTCGGCACCAGGACCTTGCCGTCGCGCGGTACCAGCGTGCCAATGGCAGCCTCGACCGAAAAGGTGCCACTTCCCTGCAGGGGCACGCACGTGTAGTCATCGCCGCCGTTGATGATCTCGACCACGTCGCGCCGAATGCTGGCGGTGACCGCATTGAATGCCGCGTCCCAGGAACCCCAGTCCGACAGCATGGCCTGCTTGGTGCGCAGCGATGTGGTGAGTGGGCCCGGTGTCAGCAAAATCGGATCGTTGCCTCGGATCATCGATGCTCCCTTAACTCTTTGAAGTGTTGCGCCACTTCTGCGTATGCCGGATCAGCAAAGATTCGAGCACAAACAGTAACGCCGTTACAACCGCCGATGTAACAACAATCAAAGTGGCCATCGCCGCGGCCGACCCTATCGCACCGGCCTCATCGAGCTGCAGAATCGAGATCGCCGCGAGCGTCGTCTTTGGCGAGTACAAAAAAACCACGGCTGAGATCGTCGTCATCGCGTTGACGAAGTAGTAGCGCCCAACATCCAGAATCGACGGCAGGCAGACCGGGACCGTCACCCGCCAGAACGTCTTGTAAAAGGGTACTTTGAGGGACGCAGATACGGACTCGAACTCTCGGTCGATCTGATTCAGCGCAGTGACGGCGGTCAAATGGCTCGACGAATAAAAGTGCACCAGCGTTGAGATAACAAGGATCGCCATCGTGCCGTACAGGAAATTGAGCGGATTGGCAGGAGCATTGAAGAACAGGATGTAACCAATGCCGAGCACCAGGCCAGGCACCGCCATCGGCAGCATCGCCTGCAAACGAATGATCGGGCGCAGAAGGTTCGCGCCACGCGTTTTCTCGAGCCAGTACGCGCCCGCAAACGTGATCACCGCGCCAAGGACACCGCAGGTCAGCGCCATCACCAGACTGTTGCGATACGCGTGTTCGATTCCCGCTTCCTCGAAGCCATAGGTGTAGTGCGACAGCGTCAATGACAGGTTGTACGGCCAGAACTTGACGACCGAGCCGAACGCCGCCATGCCGACAACTGTGAGCAGCAGCACCGAAACCAGCCCAACAAAGGCCAGCAACGCACGATCTCGCGCACGCGACGGTTTCGGCTGATAGGGCACGCTGCGCGCAGTTAACAGCGCCTGTTGCCGTCGGCGCACAGCGTGGTCGACTAAAAATGCGGCCACCGCAGGCAACAGCAGAACCAGGCCCACCACCGCACCCATTGAAAAATTCTGCTGACCGATAACCTGCTTGTAGATGTCCACCGCCAGCACGTTGGTGTTGCCGCCGATAACTTTCGGTACGCCGAACTCGGAAACGCCCATCGTGAACACGACCATGCTTGCCGAGATCAGTCCATATTTCGCGCCAGGCAGCGTGATTGTCATGAACTTTCGCCGCTCACTGGTCCCGAGCGAATCGGCGGCTTCGTACAACCGCGCATCTGACAGGGCAAGGGCAGCCATCAGAATCATGACTGCATGCGGAAACGCGGCAAAACTCATTGCCAACACCATGCCAGGCATGCCGTAGATCGTCTGCAGTCCGACCCACGCGAGCATGAATTTCAACGCGCCCTGATTCCCAAAAAGGTAAATGAACGAGATCGCAGCCAGCAGCGACGGCGCCAGGATCGGAATCATCGCGATGTTGCGCCAGATCGCCTTCAGCGGAATGCAGCTGCGCTGGATCGCGTACGCGAATACAAAGGCGAGCGGTACGGTCACCAGCGTCGTCAACAT
>JACCYC010000175.1 GCA_013696665.1 Burkholderiaceae bacterium
GTGTTCATCGATCCCGAAGGCGAGCGGCTGCGTGTCTGATCCGATCACACTCACCGAGGCGCCGATCGCCGCTGCGTGGAACGTGCAAGGCGACGCGTCGCGCGCGGACTTCACCGATCAAGTGGCGCGCCAGTTCTCGACCGCATTGCCGATCGTGCCAAACACGATCATTCGCAGCGACGTGCTGACGGCATTCTGGCTTGGCTCACGCTCATGGTTGCTGGTCGCAGAATCGTCTGGCTCGCCGCTCACCGACTTAGTCGAAAAACGCAATGCACTGAATACGGCAGGCGGCGCATTGTTCGATCTATCGGTATCGCGCGTTGCCTACCGGCTTGCGGGCGTACGCGCCGCCGATGTGCTGGCTACCGGCTGCCCGCTTGACCTGCACCCGCGCGTATTCCGTGCCGGCGATTGCGCGCAGAGCGTGTTTGGTCGCGTCAATATGCTGTTGTGTAAGACCGATGAAGCTCCAAGTTTTATTATCATGGTTCCGCGTAGCTTTGCGCGCGGTGTGCGGCAGGCACTTTGTCTGTTGAACTTGAACACGTAATACGGCTATGGCTTTATGCAAGTACTGCGTCTCGCTAACAGCATTGCGAGGAACGCCCATCCGGTTCCCGGGTCATCCTTCAGCCGGCAGCGAGTTAGCATCCGTCAAACACATCTGACGGCTCTACTCGAGGCGAGTGCATGCAGCGTCCCCCAGCTTTATCGCAATTCCTACGTGTCGTCTGTGACACCATTCTTGCCAAGACGGCCGAGAGCGACCCCCAGAACGCGACAGCACAGCGAATGGTTTCCGCGCTCCAAGGTTCTGTAGGTAAAAGCGGGAACAATGCCCCTAAAACTCTCCCGGCGTGCCGATACCTCGACATGGCGCTCGACAATGCGCGCGGTAGCTCACCACCAATTCCGGCATTGGCGGACGCTTTCCGCGCGCTTGCCCCTCTTTTAAGCTGGCAACGCCGCGCAGGGTCCGAGCTCCACGGTCCGTTGTTCGACGACGGTCATGCCAACACTTATGTCGTTGGTCCGAACGGGATGGAGCGTCGCAGCGACATTAGCGTCGGCGCGACCTTGCTCGCGCAGAATGTGGTCTACCCCGATCACAGCCATCCTCCGGAGGAGATCTATGTGGTGATGAGCAAAGGAGACTGGTTTGAGAAGGACATGGGTTGGTATACCCCGGGGATGGGCGGAATTATCTATCACAAGCCTGGGGTGACGCATGCCATGCGTTCCGGCTCTGACCCATTGTTCACCGTTTGGTGCTTATGGTCAGAGTCTTCACTGACTTCGAGCAGCCCATCCTCTGGTTGAATAAAGTTGACCAGCCTGTGCGTTCTGCATGCTCGTCCGAGGGTCGGGGATTGTGAGCATGGATCAGGTTAATGGAAACGAAACTATTCAACCGTAAGGTTGGCGTCAACTGCGATCTTTTGATATTTCCTAATGTCGTCCGCAATTAGTTTCGCCAACTCAGCGGGCGTACCGGTCTTGACATTGAGGCCGAGGTTGTAGGCTGCCGCCTTGAACTCGGCGTCATTGGCGATGGTATGGACCGCCTGTACCAGCCGCGTCACGATCTCCGGTGGTGTGCCAGCCGGGGCGACGATGCCCTGCCACCATGTCATGTCATAGCCCTTGACTCCGGCTTCGTGGACCGTTGGCAGGTCGGGAAAGCGCGGGTCGCGCTGCAGGCCGGTAGTGGCGAGAGCCTTGACTTTGCCGCTGTCCAGATACGGTTTTGCCGAGCCTTCATGCGTGCAGTTCACAACGCCCGCCATTACGTCGACCATCGCTGGCCCGAGGCCCTTGTAGGGCACCTGCAGAATATTGACCCCAGCCATGGAGCTGAACAACTCACCCGAGAAATGACTGCCGCTACCGGGACCGGCGTTGGCATGCGTTACCTTGCCCGGGTTTTTTTTGGCCAAGGCGATCAGTTCGGCGATGTTGTTGGCCGGCAGCGATAGATTACATAACACGGTGGTCGCGTACCACGTCAGTTGCGCCACCGGTACGAAATCTTTTATCGGATCAAATCGCAAGACCTTGGTGATGGCGGATAGGGTGCCGTGGGTGACCGAGTTGGCGAACAGCAGGGTGTAACCGTCGGGCAGCGCGCGCGCCACCGCTTCAGCGCCGATGCGAGTGCCGGCGCCGCCTTTGTTCTCTACGATGACCGGCGCGCCAAGCGCAATGCTTAACCTTTGCGCCACCAGGCGCGCCGCAACGTCGGTAACCCCGCCCGTTGCGTACGGGACGACCAACGTGACCGGCTTGTTCGGGTAGCCTTGCGCTGCGACTAACGTCGGCGCGGCGCAGATCAGTAGGCCGCAGAAGAAGCGTCGGGTGAGAATGGATTTCATGTCGTCTCCGTTCCGGTTCGGCGCGTCTAGCGAAGACGGCTCACGCGCTGCAGGCCCGCGTCAACGACTATCTATGAATGGCACGGGATAACGTCAGCAGGATAACTTACTTTTGGTGTTGCCCAAGGCGGAAGTGCCGATCGCCGCTGCGTGGAACGTGCAAGGCGACGCGTCGCGCGCGGACTTCACCGATCAAGTGGCGCGCCAGTTCTCGATCGCATTGCCGATCGTGCCAAACACGACCGCTCGCAGCGATGCGCTAACGGCGTTCTGGCTCGGCCCGCGCTCATGGTTGTTTGTCGCGGAGTCGGCCCGCTCGCCGCTCATCGATTTTGTCGAGAAACGCAATGCGCTGATTGCAGCAGGCGGTGCGCTGTTCGATCTGTCCGCGTCCCGCGTTGCCTATCGGCTTGTAGGCAAGCGCGCCACCGATGTTTTGGCAACCGGTTGCCCACTTGACCTTCATCCGCGCACGTTTCGCAAAGGCGACTGTGCACAGAGCGTGTTCGGTCGGGTCAACGCGCTTCTTTACAAGTCCGACGACGCCCCGACCTTCATCATCATGGTTGCACGCAGCTTTGCGCGCGACGTGTTGCAGGCGTTGGGCCTCTCCGCCACTCAATGTGGCAATCGAATGCAATGAGCGAACCGGTCGAGGTGCGACTTGGAGACAGTAGCCTTTTAGACGGCTCTGCTCCCTCAGCGC
Source organism: Burkholderiaceae bacterium (assembly GCA_013696665.1). Taxonomy (GTDB): domain Bacteria; phylum Pseudomonadota; class Gammaproteobacteria; order Burkholderiales; family Burkholderiaceae_F; genus JACCZX01. The sequence goes on from JACCYC010000175.1 coordinate 3,082, forward strand.
GGCGATCAAGCGAGCCGCGACGCGGCTGCGGCTTGAATAAATTGTTAGACCGCGCCCTGTGTACGGCTCTGCACAAAGCGTTGTGCGGATTGTTCCCAATTCTGTCCGTCGAATGCGTGAGTCTTGAGCGATGAGATGTCGACTCCGTCCAAGCAGCGAACATTGACAACCCAGGCTGTTGGAGCAATACGAGGACGACTGAAAGTGCTGATGCCGCACTGACGGCATGAGTAGTGCTTTGCGGTCATGGTGCCGAACTGATACAGAACCAGATCATCCTTACCGGTCAGGATCTCAAAGTGCGCACCATCGTTCCCGTGCCAAAGTGCTCCCTTCCGACTGCAGAGGGAGCAATTGCACTCAACGATGGCTCCAAGCTCCGCCCGAAGTCCGAATGTGACGCGGCCGCAGTGACATGAGCCTTTGTTAGTTTTCTCCATGCTGAGTCCTCTGAAAGCGGTCTAACGTTCGAAGTGTGCGTTACGTGAAAAAACCCTAACGTTTGACATGAGGGGTGGCCGCAAGTGGGCGAAGCCCGCTTGTGGACGTCGCCTCGATGGAAGGGTTAGGCCTCGGGTTCGTGACAAACCACTTCGATGTTGTGCCCATCCGGACCAATGA